>CAMBWG010000029.1 GCA_945871415.1 uncultured Desulfovibrio sp. | reverse complement strand
GCATTTCAAACCATACGGCCTGTCGTTTCGCGGAAAAAGCGCGTTTTTTCCGCTCACTTTTGGCCGGGCGGCGCTGTGCCGCCGCCTCGCGTTTCACCTTTTTCAAAGTTGAAACGCTCTAAGCCAGCTTGTCCCTCCTGCAGCTAGTCGCCGTCCTGCCGAGGTAAAAAAGCAAGGGCTTTTATTCCCGCTCAAGACAGCACGCCTTTTCCCGGAACGGGAGCATTCATCTCTATTTTATTGAAGTTTTACTTTAAAAAATAACAGAAAAATCTTTCCATGCCGCAAAATCGCCTCAAAATGGCCCTGGATGCAAAAAGTCCTCTTCCAAAGGAAAACACTCACACTTGCTCTTTTTAAAGGCTTAAAATTGACGAAGAGGGGACGCAAAAAATACCGTTCCCCCGGATGAAAAGAGAGGAGGGGAGACAACCTCCCCTCATGGTAAAAAGCTTTATGAGAACAAGGCAATTTCCTGATCCGTCAGGGGACGCAGTTTTCCGCTTGGCAGCGCTCCCAGCGCCAGATGGCCGATACGCACGCGCCGCAGACGCAGAATGGTCAAAGCTCCGTCAGCACACATACGTCTGATTTGGCGATTGATCCCCTGATGCAGGACAATGCGCAGCAGACTTTTGTCGCCGTCCCGCAGGGGACGGGCATCAATTTCCGCAGGGAGCAGGGGAGTACCGTCCGAAAGCCTCATCCCCCGACGAACCTGCTCCAGAAACGACGCCGTCACCAGGCCGCGCACCGTCACTTCATATTCCTTGGGGACGTGATGCCGCGGATGCATAAGCCGGTTGGCCCACTGACCGTCATTTGTCAGCAGAAGCGCCCCCTCGGAAAAATAATCAAGTCTGCCAACAGGATAAACCCGCGCTTTGCGGGCTTCCTCCGGCAGGAGCGAAAGAACCGTAGGCCGCCCCTGCGGGTCATGCAGGGTACAGACGACCTGCACGGGCTTGTGCAGCAGGTAATACAAAAAGGGCTGTTTTCTCTCCAGACAACGCCCGTCGACGCAAATCCGGTCCTCGGGCAGTACCTGGCGAGCAGGATTCCTTTCTTCCTGATTATTAACCGTAACATGACCGTCAAAGATGAGTTCGTCAGCCTTACGCCGGGAACAGAAGCCGGCCGCGGCAATGGCCTTGTTAAGTCGCTGTGCCATGGTGGCGGACGGTTCTTTTGCAGGGACGCCGGCAGCGCCCCCATGATGAACACGTCCGGTATGGGCCGGCCGTTTCTGGTTGTGCATTGGGAGACTCCTTGGAGGGGTGCTTCAGAAGAGGATGGAAAGAAAAGGCTTTCAGGTCAAGATGAATACAAAAGTTTACATAATTACCATTATGGGGATAATATGTATTCCTGGAGAATATCCCTGAGTCCATAAAGAGAGCCCCCTTAGGCGCATCCCCGAATACCTCCCATAAAACGCCGATTGACGATTCCCCAATTACAAACAGATCCCCCCGGAATTATCCCAGAGAAGATATCTCAGGATGGAGGGGTACCAAGGGAGCAGAGGATGACCGTCGTCCCGTCCCCTCCCCTCTTTGTTTGTCATTGCCGGGGCGTGGAACCTTTCTTCCAGAGCATTCCAGACCATACACAGCCAGCCATTTCACCTTTTTAAAGGTGCAACGCTCTAACGGCTGTGTCCCATGAAAAAAAGGAGTCATGCCGAAGCATAACTCCTTGTTTTTTCATGGTCGGGATGGCGCGATTTGAACGCGCGGCCTCAGCGTCCCGAACGCTGCGCTCTAGCCAAACTGAGCCACATCCCGTTGACAAAAAGCACTGTACGGAATTCTTCCCTCTTTGGCAAGCTTTTTTTTTCTATTTTTTCTATTTGTAAAAACGCCGTGATACCGTTAGTATTTGTCAGCATTATTCGCAAGGTCTATTCGAGAGGAGCAAGGTCGTGATCCGCGTTCTCGTTGTGGATGATTCCGCGTTCATGCGTAACGCCATTTCCTCATACCTGACCCAGGACGCAGGTATCGAGGTCGTCGGCACCGCCCGCGATGGCGTGGACTGCCTGGAAAAGGTCAAGCAGCTTCAGCCCGACGTCATTACGCTGGATTTGGAAATGCCGCGTATGGATGGCCTTGAAACGCTGAAGCAGCTGATGAGCACCACCCCGCTACCCGTCATTATGATCAGTTCTCTGACGGAATTCGGCGCAGAAGCGACGCTCAAGGCCATGGAGGCCGGGGCCATGGATTTTATTCCCAAAACCATGGCCAACGACAAGGAAGCCTTCGGCGACGAAATACGCCGCAAGGTCAAGCTCCTGGCCCGGCGCAAGGCTTTCATCCGCCTGAAGTATTCCGCTCAGCGCCAGGCCAGAAAGCCTTCTCCCCTGCCGTCGTCCCCATCGCCGGCGACAGCTGTTCCCCACACCTCGCGCCTCTCTTCTCCCACGCCTCCCTCCCCTCCCCGTTCCGGAAGCAGTCTGTCCCGCCCCGCAGGAACAGGCACGCTTCATGGCGGAAATTTTTCTTCTGGGCAAAGTACGACGACGGCCCCGCGCCCTGTGCCCACCAGTAACGCGAGATGCCGTGGCGCGCGGGATATCGTCGTTATAGGCGTCTCCACAGGGGGCCCGCCGGTCGTGCAGAAGATACTGTCGGCACTTCCGGCAAATCTGCCTGCCTGCATTCTTGTGGCGCAGCATATGCCGGCCAGCTTTACCGGTCCCTTTGCCAAACGACTGGACGGCGTATGTCCCCTTTCAGTGACCGAAGCGGTCAACGGCGACAAGCTGGCGAACGGACATGTCTATATCTGCCCGGGGGGGAGACATATCGGCATTCAGATGCGAGGACCTCTCGCGGAAGTGATGGTGACGGACGAACCGAAAAGCGCCTTATACAAGCCTACGGTCAATCTGCTTATGGAAACCGCAGGCAAGTGCATGGGGCGTCGCGTTCTGGGCGTCATGCTGACAGGGATGGGCTCGGACGGCGTTGACGGCGCTCGCGTGCTCAAGGAAAAGGGCGGTTGGCTTATTGCCCAGAGCGAAGCAACCTGTGTTGTCTACGGCATGCCCAAGGCTGTCGTGGATGCCGGACTGGCGGATCAGGTGGTAGACGCCGACGATATCGCCGAGCAAATAATCGCCGCAGTGAAAGGATAACAAGCGGAGCTGAAAAAACATGCAAAACACTCGCTACAACGCGCATCAGATTCTCGAGGATCTGCACTCTTCCGACAATGAGAGGATTCGCAGCGCAGCCTTTGCCGCAGGCGATATGACAATCGAAGAAGACATCCCTGTCCTGAGCCAGCAGCTTTCCAATGAAAACCTCGGCGTGCAGGAAGGCGCGGAATACGCCCTGAGGCGTATCCGCGGCCCCAAAAGTGTTGATGCGGTTCTGCCTCTGCTGCGCAGCGACGACGCCTCCATCCGCAACGTGGCCATGGATATTCTCCGTGAAATCGGCAACGACAACATGGATGCCATGCGGACCAGTCTGCATGATCCCGATCCGGATATCCGAATTTTCATCTCCGACATTCTGGGACACAGCAGTTCCCGCGAGGCCGGGCAGCTTCTGTGCGAGGCGCTGCTGAAAGATCCGGAAGTCAACGTGCGCTATCAGGCCGCCGTCAGCCTCGGCAATCTGGGCTACCCGGAAACGGTTGACAGTCTGCGCAAGGCCATGAGCGATGAAGAATGGGTGCAGTTCGCCGTTGTCGAAGCCCTGACGAAAATCAATGACGATCGCACGGTTACGGCACTGGTACAGGCACTGCCCACAGCATCGCCCCTGGTCTGTTCGGCTATCATCGACGCCCTGGGCAGCATGGGAGACATAAAGACCATCCCCCTGCTCTTCAAATCTCTGGAAAATGTCAGCGTGGCCCTGCGTCACAAGACGGTCAAGGCCATTGTCCAGATTCTTGGCGGACAGTCCCTGTCGCTGCTGGCGCCCAAGATGCAGGAACGCCTGCGCGTCTATCTGCTTGATGCACTGACAGACAACGACGAAGATATTCTGATGGCCGCCCTGCAGGGCGTCAGCTTCATGGAGCATGAGGAAGCAACCAAGGCCGTCATGATGCTGGCCGCCCGGATTGACCCGGAACAGAACGCCGAGCTCTATGAAGCCGTTATTCGGACCCTTGCATCCATCGGCTATAACGATGTTATCCGAAGCGCGCTGCGCAGCCATGACGAACAGCAGATCATGATTGCCATGGAAGCCTGCCAGCTCATGGACGATCATCGTCCCGTGGAAGAAATCAAATCCATTTTCTGGGAACTGGGCGAAGAGCTGCAGCGGGCCGCCGTTTCGGAAGTCGCACAGCTGGGCTCTCTGGACGACGCCCCGTTCTTCCTGGATGTCATCGCGCGCTGCGAAGATTCCGAGATGCTGAAAAGCGCCATCATATTCTTCGGTAACCAGCATGGCAGCCCCGATGCGGAAGACGTGGTTTTCAGCCAGCTCGATCATCACCTTGTCGATGTCAAGGAAATGGCTCTGGAAGCCTGCATCAACCTGCACAGCCCGCGGCTGAATGCCCGCTTCAAGGAGCGCTTCCACAACGACGACGACATGCAGCGGCTCATGGCCGTTTATGCCCTTGGCCGCTACAGCGTGGAAGAAAACCTGCCGGAACTGACGGAAGCTCTCGAAGATCAAAGCGCCAACGTCCGTCAGATGGCCGTGGAAGCCTTCCTTAATCTTGGGGTGGAAGCGGAGCGCTACCTTCCCCGGCTGCTGCCGCGCATGTATGACGAAAATAAGAATGTTCGCGTGGCGCTGGTCAATCTGCTTGGTCAGATCGGCACGCCGACCGTCGTACCCCGCCTGCTTACGGCGCTTCATGATGAAAACGACTGGGTGCGCATCCGTGCGGTTGAAGCGCTCGGCGCCAATCGGGTGGCCGAAGCCGTACCGACGCTTGCCGGCATGCTGGAAAATGCCAGCCCGATGCTCACCTTCAAAATTATTGAAGTACTCGGAAAAATCGGCGGGAACGTCGCGTTCAGCGTCCTGCTGGAAATGATGGATCATGAAGATCCGGAAATTCAGCATGCCGCAGCCGAAGCCGTTGCCACCATTCAGGCCGAGCAGGAGTAGGTGTCATGAGCTCCTCTTCCAACAGCTCGCTCTTTCCGCCAAAGCAGGGCGACGCCACCAGTCCGACAACATCTCGGGAAACCGGTCTTTCCGGCACAACGCCGTCATCGCCTTTCGGCAGCAAGACAGGAGAAAACTCGTTCTCCTCCCGCTTTGCAGCGCCGACGCTCAAGCCAGCCGGAGCAAACGCCCCCCAGCAGGGGACAACCTCGGGCACGCTTGGCAACCCCTTTTCAAAACCGGCTCTTTCGGCATTATCCACGCCGACGTCCCCTCTCGGAAAGCCGGCAGCCTCTCCCGCGCCCACCTCGCCTTTTGGCAAGAAGCCGCTAACGCCCTCCCCTCTTGGCAAGACGACAGGCACGGCCGCGGCTCCGAGTTCGCCTTTTTCCAAACCGGCGACAAGCGCGTTCGGTGCTGCCACCAGTCCCTTCGGCAAGGCGAACACGCCTGCTTCAGGTATCGGCGGAACGACGCCGGGAAGCTCACCTTTCGGGAAAACAACCGGGCAGACGACTTTTGGCGCACAAAAACCCGCGGCGGGAACAACCTCGCCCCTGTCGTCGCGTCTCGGGCAGCAGCCCACGTTCCGCCCGGCAGCCCTCCTGAAAAAGGATAACAGCGGGGATGCGCCCTCCTCTCCTTTCCGCTCGACCAACAGCGCCATTGACGGCAGCAAGACGACCTCCATCGGCTCTCTCTTCCGTCCTTCATCAGAATCCGGCGCGGCGGGAACCGTGGGCGGCTCTCTGCCGGGTTTCCGGCCCAAGACGGCGGCACCTGCAGCCGCAACAACAACGCCATTCCGCAAGGATTTGCAGATTACGGATGAAGAATTCATTCAGCTCCGTGATTTTATTTACCAGCAATGCGGTATCTTCATTGCGGAAAATCGCAAGTACCTTGTAGAAAACCGACTCTCGAACCGCATTAAGGATCTGAACCTCAAGTCTTATTCAGAGTACTACAACTTCCTGCGCTTCGATGCCAGCCGCCGCGAGGAACTGAACAAGCTCTTTGAAGTAGTCACGACCAACGAAACGAGCTTCTTCCGTAATCCTCCTCAGCTCAAGGTCTTTCAGGAATACGTGCTTGGTGAAGTTATCGCCGCCTGCCGCCAGAGCGGGAAAAAACGTATTCGCATCTGGTCCGCCGGATGCAGCACCGGAGAAGAACCCTACACCCTGGCCATCATCCTGCATGAAGTGCTGAAAAGCGACATAGCCTCCTGGGATATCAAGATTACGGCCAACGACCTTTCCGAAGCCGTTCTGACCGCGGCCCGGCGGGGTGTCTACAACGAGTATGCCCTGCGCACGACGCCGCCGGAAATCATCCGAAACTACTTCACCAAGGAAGGGACAACCTACAAAATCAATCAACCCCTGAAACGCCTGGTCTCTTTTGGCCAAATCAACCTGAGCGACAGGGATCAGCTGCGGCGTGTGGAAAAATCCCAGATTGTTTTTTGCCGTAACGTTATCATCTATTTTGACGATGAGATGAAACGAAAGGTTATTGGTGCCTTCTACGACAATCTGGAACCCAACGGCATGCTGCTGATCGGGCACTCCGAATCCCTGCACAACATCTCCCGTGCGTTCAAACCGGAGCATCATACGGGAACCATCGTCTATCGCAAGCTGGGCTAATGCCGCAGAGGCCGCGGAAAACTCTTGCCAACAGGGCGAATTGAAACTAAAGACTATCTAGATTTCCTACAGGCAGGTTCATCATGGGCAAGCATATCTTGGTCGTTGACGACTCCAAAACCATTCGCAACCTTGTCGCTTTCGTGCTGAAGGCGGAAGGCTTCAAGGTCAGCACGGCAGAGGACGGCCTCGACGCCATGGAAAAGCTGTACAATCTTGACCCCGTCGATCTCATCGTCTCGGACGTCAACATGCCGCGCATGGACGGTTTTACGTTCATCAAAAATATTCGCATGCAGGATGCCTACAAGGATATCCCCATCATTGTGCTCTCCACGGAAGGACAGGAAAAGGATATCCAGACGGGTCTCAACATCGGGGCCAACCTCTATATGGTCAAGCCCGCCCAACCGGAAAAGATGGTGCGGAATATAAAGATGCTTCTGGGCTAACCGATAAGAGTTCCTAGCCCGGCGGGGTGATTTTGAGTAAAGCGAAGGTATGGTATGAGCCAAGATTTTTTTGATCCGGAACTTTTTGCAGATTTTATTGCCGAAGCCAAGGAGCATCTCGAAACCATCGAGCCCAATCTCCTGGAGCTGGAAAAAACTCCGGACAACCTCGCGTTGCTGAATGACATTTTCCGCCCCATGCACTCCCTGAAAGGCGCGTCGGGCTTCCTTGGTCTCAATCGCATCAACAGGCTTGCGCACAAGGCGGAAAACATCCTTGACGAGCTGCGCAAGGGCGCGATGGTTGTCACCCCCGACATCATGGACGTCATTCTCGAATCTACCGACGCCCTGCGCCAGATGATCGAGAATCTTGAGGATTCCAACAGCGAAGGGGATGTGGAGACCGACCATATCATCGATCAGATCGACGCCATCATGGCCGGAGAAAAGACCGCCGCTCCGACTGAAGCGGAACCGGCTGCCGCTCCGGCAGCCCCGGAAGTGGAAGAAACGCCCGCAGCAGCCGCACCGGTGGAAGAACCTGGGCCCGTTGTCGAGGAGCAGCCCGTGGCTGCGGAACCCGCTCCCGAAGAGCCGGTACAGATTGCCCCCGCCGTTGTGGCTCCGGCCGCTTCGGACAACGGTGCCGCGCCCATGACCAGCAAGGAATGGATCGCCTCTCTCCCGGTTTTGCCTACGTATGCTCTGACGGCCTTCGGGGAAGGACATCTGAAAGACTTTATCGACGAGTCCTGCGATATTATCGCCAGCCTCAATACGGGCCTGCTGGAACTGGAAGAAAAGCCCAAGAGCGAACAGGACGCTCTTGTCAATGACCTGTTCCGCTATTTCCACAACATGAAAGGGAACAGCGGCATCATTGGCTATAATGATCTGAACGCACTGACGCACGAAGCAGAAACCCTGCTCAACAACATTCGGCAGGAAAAGATCACGCCTTCCCATGACCTTATCGATCTCCTGCTTCTGGTTGTCGATGTCATGGAAGGGCTTGTGCAGCGCATCGATGTCAGCAGCGGTCAGGTAACGCCCATAGATGCCAGCATCCTTGTTGAGCAGTTACAGCATGCCATCAACGGCGAGCCTTTTGCTCTGCCCAAGGAGCTGGGTCGCGGCAGTAATGCTCCGGCTCCCGCGGAAGAAGCCGCCCCGGCGGAAAGCCCCGCGGTTGCAACGCCCACCATCATTCCGGTAGGCGCGGAATCCGACGACGTCGAGACGTTCCGCCTTACAGTACAGCAGCAGATCGAAATCATTCATGCGGCGCTGAAAACGCTGGAGTCCGACGGCAGCCACAAGGAATCCATCGACGCCCTCTTCCGCTGCCTTACGGCCATCAAGAACGCCTGCAACTTTGTCGGAGAAAACGATCTCAAAATTTATGCGGAGCGTACGGCGGGTATCGTCAATCAGGGACGCAACGACAGTATCGACTTCGGACTGATGGTTGATTTGCTCCGGCAGGAAGTAGCCATCATCGAGGATATGTTCAAGACGGCGGTCGAGCATCAGCGCTCATCGACGGACAGCGCCGGTGAAGAAAACTCTGCTCCGGCTACGGCCACGGCTGACGCAGCAGCCGCTCCGGCCTCACAGCCTAAGCCTGAGGAAGCAGCACAGCAGGCACCGGCCGCTGCGGCTCCCAAGCCCGCGCCCGCTCCCGCCGCGCCCAAACCGGCGACACCCGCACGTCAGGCTGCCAAGCCTGCCGCGGCTCCCAGTCCTGCCGAACATCAGCAGAAGAGTTCGTCCATCCGCGTTGATCATGAGCGACTCGACCATCTCATGAACCTTATCGGCGAGCTCATCATCAACCGTAACCGCTATTCGCTGATTGCCCGCTCGCTGGAAGACAGCGGCGATGATGTGGATATTTCTCAGGTGGCACAGAGCCTTTCTGAAACCACCTATGCCATGGCCCGCATTTCCGACGATTTGCAGGACACCATCATGAAGGTGCGTATGGTGCCCGTGTCGTCCGTTTTCTCCCGTTTCCCCCGACTGGTACGTGACCTTTCCCGCAAAAGCGGCAAAGAAGTTGACCTCATCATGGAAGGGGAAGAAACGGAACTGGACAAGAGCGTTGTGGAAGCCATCGGCGACCCGCTGGTTCACCTGATCCGTAACTCCGTGGACCACGGTATCGAACCCGAAGCCGTGCGTCTCGCTGCGGGCAAGCCTCCCAAGGGTAAGGTCACTTTGCGTGCCTTCCACAAGGGCAACTCCGTTGCCATCGAAATCGAGGATGACGGCAAGGGTATTGATCCCGACAAGATGCGTGAGGTGGCTGTCAGCAAGGGCATCATGAGCAGCGAAGAAGCCGCACAGCTCGATGACCGCGAAGCCGTGGAGCTGATCTTCCATCCCGGTTTCTCTTCGGCCGAAAAAATCACGGACATTTCCGGTCGCGGCGTCGGTATGGACGTGGTGCGCACCAACATTAAAAACCTCAAGGGTAGCGTTAACACCTATACCGAAGTTGGCAAGGGAACGCGCTTTACCCTGAGTCTGCCTCTGACACTGGCCATTATCGACGCCCTGATGGTCAATGTCTCCGGTCAGACCTACGCTATTCCGCTTGACGCCGTATCCGAGACGACCAAAATCGAAGCGGAGCGCCTTACGGACGTCAAGGGACGCAAGGCAGTAACACTGCGCGGCGAAGTACTCGGCATCGTGGAACTTTCCGAAATGCTGGAGCTCCCGGGCACCGATCCCCTGCCGGAAGTTCTGTCTGTTGTTGTCATCCATGACAATGATCGGCGTCTGGGTCTGGTTGTGGATCGCCTGCTGGAA
This sequence comes from uncultured Desulfovibrio sp., assembly GCA_945871415.1. Classification (GTDB taxonomy): domain Bacteria; phylum Desulfobacterota; class Desulfovibrionia; order Desulfovibrionales; family Desulfovibrionaceae; genus Desulfovibrio. Next base: position 2,149 of record CAMBWG010000029.1, on the reverse strand, counting down.
CGTCAGGAAATCGTTATCAAGCCTCTCGGCGCGTATCTTGGCGATCTCAAGGGTATTTCCGGGGCGACCATCATGGGCGACGGCTCCGTTATCCTGATTCTTGATCCTCATGAAATCTATGTGATGGCGACATCCAAGGCAGCTAATATCGAAGGCAAGCCCCAGCGTCCGGAGTAGCCATCTTCTCAGCCTGTAAGGAGGGGGACGCAAGTCCCCCTTTTTTCTGCCCGCAGAAGCAGAAATTCAAATCTGAGTGTAAAAAAAACTTGCTATTTCTAGAAACTTCATCTAGAAATTTTCGGTGCAATAATTTTGCATATTCCTCGGCGCCGGAAACGGCTTTGCCGCAGAATTACTAGATAGCGAGATATTTGAACGGAGGACAGCATGAGCAAAGAATGCGCCTTTTGCGGTAAAAAGCCCCAAGTCGGCAACCTTGTGAGCCATTCCAACATCAAGACCAAGCGTCGCTTCAATCCCAACCTGCAGCGCGTGCGTCATCAGGACGCCAACGGTACCGTCCGTACGCTGGACGTCTGCACCCGTTGCCTGCGCTCCGGTGTGGTTCGCAAGCCCGTGGCCCGTACCAACGGCTAACGACTTTTCAGGGATCAGACAAAAGCCCCGCCGCCTTTCCGGCCGGGGCTTTTTTATCCCATGCCGCAGCCCCTTTCACGCCATCCTCTCTGTCGCGGCTCTCTCTCCCGAACCCGCCGCTATCGTCTGCGGCGACGCCCCAACTTTCTTTCTCCTTTCTGGGTACGCCTCTCCGGTCCACAGGGATTTACTACCTATCGGGAACAGGAAGAATGGATTCTTCTTCTCTCTGCCCGCCATCTGCCCTTTCGTCTCTGGAAAACCGACGGCAGAACACACTGCTTCATCCCAGCCCTGCTGCGCGACGTCGCGCGCTTTGAGTTCCGTCTTTACAGGCAGGAAGAAGCCTCCCGTAATACAGCCAATCGTCAGCCGATGGCGCAGCTCCCAATCCAAAAGGGATGGCAATGGGCCGCGCTGGCTGTACTGCCGCTGCTCGCCGTGCATGCCTGGCGCTCAGGACTACTGCCGGCCATTTCCGCCCTCCCCTCGCCTTCCTTCTGGGAGCAGCTGGGGAGTCTGGACAGCGCCCGCCTCTATGTTTATCACGAGGGCTACCGCTGCCTGACGGCACTCTTTCTCCATGCCGATGCGGCGCATCTGTACAGCAATGTCATGCTTTCCGCTGTTGCACTGACAGTAGCCGCACGCAGTCTGAAGACAGGCCGACTCTGGCTGCTGACCCTGCTCGGCGGCACGCTCGGCAATGCGCTGGCAATGATCTTTCGCACGCCGCCGTATGTGGCTCTGGGATTTTCCACCGCCTTTTTCTCTATTCTCGGTCTGCTCTGCGGCCTTGCCCACCCCTGGCGCGGTAATATGGCCATACCTCTTCTGGCCGGCGGGGGACTTCTGGCATTGCTGGGCACGGAAGGCGCGCATGTGGACTATGCCGGTCATGTCGGCGGTCTTCTGGCCGGTTTTATCCTGGGAGCGTGGGAACGCTTCCGCAACACCCACCACCTCCCCAGCCTGCCCGGGCCGGCGGCAGCTCTTCTGGCCGTCAGTCTCACTGCGGGAGGATGGCTTATGGCTTTTGGCCTTCTTTAGAGCATTTTCAGTCTCGCGTTTCACCTTTTTCAAAGTTGAAACGCTCCTGGGCATTTCTCATTACGTTTTTTGAGGGGAAGAAGCCATTTTGCTCTGCCGTCGATGCCCGCCAGAGATAGGGAAAAGCCCTCCCCTGCTGACGTAAAAAGATATCCCGTTTCCCGCCCCTCCCTTCCCTTCTCTCCGCGCCTACGTTTTTACTGCTCCTCTTGCCTTTGTGTGCGGTTTGTTTTGTTGATGGTGTACTTGTATATAAGTTGTCATAATCTTGATTATGAGATATTTTTTCTCGTCAAAAGCAGGAAAAATATTCGCCCGATGAAAAAGACAGCAACCTGACGGATGCTCTCCCCCGCTCCGTTGGAGCAATAAAAAAGGGAAAGGAGGAATTCCCCCTTTCCCTTGAGAAAACACAACAAATAGAGCATGTTCAGTTTGAAATGCTGCGCATTTCAAACCATACGGCCTGTCGTTTCGCGGAAAAAGCGCAGTTTTTCCGCTC
>CAMBWG010000028.1 GCA_945871415.1 uncultured Desulfovibrio sp. | reverse complement strand
TGCTCAACCCCTACGGGCTGGCCGGCGGTATTTTCTTCCTGTGCATCTTCTGCCTCCACGGCTCGCTGTGGCTGGCCATCAAGAGCACCGGCGCTCTCAAGCAGCGCGCCATCACCGCTTCCTGCGTGTTCTGGCCCATCGTGCTGATCCTGCTGCTGGCCTTCCTCGTGCTGACGGCCTGCTACACCAACCTGCTTGACAATTACCTGTCCGCCCCCGCCCTGCTGCTCCTGCCGGTTGTGGCGCTGGTCGGCCTGCTGGGTGCGCGCCTGATGCTCTCCCGCGGGAAGCTCTGGCTCGCCTGGGGATGCAGCTCCATCTTCATCATCGGCGTCACCTTCTTCGGCGTCATGGGCATGTTCCCCGGCATGATCATCTCTTCGATGGACCCCGCCGCCACCCTGACTGCCTTCAACGCCTCCTCGTCCGAGAAGACGCTGCAGATCATGCTCACCGTGGCCCTCATCATGGTGCCCATCGTGCTGCTCTACCAGATCTGGGTCTACAAGCTCTTCTCGCATGAGCTGACCTCCGAACATCTGGACGATCACGCCTACTAGGCCCTGACGACGGCCGTTCAGGCTCTTCCGGGGGAAGGGAAATTCTCTCCGCTGCTGCGGAGGATTTCCCTTCCCCCCTTCTTTTTCAGAGGGCCTTCATGAGAGCGTTTCAAACCCTACGGAAAAAGTGCGGTTTTTCCGCTCACTTTGAGCCGGACGGCGCTGTGCCGCCGCCTCGCGCTTTATCTTTTTCAAAACGCTCGGGACAATATGAGAATCCCCTGAAACGGCAAACAGTGTTGCCTGAGAGAAGAATACCGGCCGACTCTGACCGCAGAATCTGACGCAATGCCCCGGATCGCGACCGGACCTCCGGAAGCAGACAGCCCCGCACGCCTGTGGCATGCGGGGCTGTCTCGTCTCCAGCGTCACAGCAACGCGATTCCCTGTACGCAGTTCGCCGAGAATCACGCCTGGAGCAGGTTCAGTTTAAACGCGTTGCGTTCCGACCATACGGCCTGCCTTTTCGTGGAAAAGCGCGGTTTTTCCGATCACTTCGGACCGGACGGCGCTGTGTCTCCCCTCGCGCTTTACCTTTTGCAAAACTAAAACGCTCTAAAAACAAAGCGCTGGGCGTTTCTCTTCCCCGGGACCTTCGTTATCGGGACAAAATCTGCATACCACCGACACGCGCATAACGGTCGACAGCGGCGGTACGGCGACGCAGCCACTTGCCGCGACGCGCCAGACGCACAAGAGCCAGCGGCAGGAAAAAAAGAGCCGCGGCAAGGTGCAGCAGCTTAACAATGGGATACACGGCGCCGTACAATGAAAATTCCACAAGGTTATGCAGCGTCAGCAAAAATCCCGTCAGGCAGAGGAAAAAAAGCAGAGCAAGGCGGCTGTAGCCCCAGAAAGTCAGACAGTAGCGATGCCGCCCGGCCACAATCCAGACGACAAAGCTGTAGGACAGCAGAACAAGCAGCAGCACATTGGCCCAGTAATGCCACAGCGTAGGGTTGTAGAGCAGCGGCCGCAGAACGGCAATGCCGGAAAGTCCGGAAGAATGCCAGCCCAGCGGTAAATGCGCCAGACCGGTAACCAGAGCAAGCAGAACCGCCAGAAACCACAGACAACGGAAAAAGGCGGAAAAAAGATAGCGTTGCGGTCTCATGAGCGTTCCCTCTGCCTGTCGCGCCAGAGACGCAGGGCGGCCAGCCCGACCCCAAACACAGGTGCGCCGAGCAGCAGACGCGTCATGGCGTTCTCCCGTTCCATACTGACGCCGGCAGGACGCAGGCTGGGCTTGCCGGGACCGATGCCGTTCTGATTCAGCAGGGCTGCTTCAATATGGCGAAAAGGAACGGAAGAAACATAGAACAGACAAGTTCCTCCGTTTTCGTACCTGCCGAAGACCTCGCCGCCGCGTTCCGCGGCCAGCTTTTCGGCAAGGCGGATCATCTCCTCGCGGGGGCCGTAATGCTGCGCCTTATGGGGACATGCCCGCACACAGGCAGGCACGCTGCCGTCCCTGGTGCGTTCCCAGCAGAAGTCGCACTTGAAGGACATGCCGCTGCCCAGCACACGCGGCATGAGATTCAGATAAGGGCCGACTCCGGCCTGAATCCTGGGGAAAAACCAGGGACAGGCCCGCACGCAGCGTCCGGCTCCGAAGCAGAGATTCGGCGAGGCATGCACGGCGCCGGTCCGCTCCTGCCGCAGCGCGCCGCTGGGGCAGAGGCTGACACACTGAGGATTAAGACAATGAAAACAGCGACGCGGGAGGCAGACCGCCCTCTGACGCCCCTGCCAGACAAGACTGCATTTCTGAATATACAGCCAGTTATACGGCGTCAGCCGCCAGTCGACACTGCGGCGGTCCGACCAGTCTCCGGCGCGCACCCAGGACCAGAGCGATTTGGGAACGGGCTGCCGCGGCACAGGCACCTGCACGCTGCGCGTTGTGCGACAGGCAGCGACACACGCGCCGCAGCCGTCGCAGACATCCACGTCAATGACCACGGCAAAGGCTGCCTCCGGCCGGCTTTCCTTACTGGTCGCGGCGCCGACGCTCGAGGCCGGCAGAGATACCGCGGCCAGCAGACCGCTCCCCGCCAGCAGGCGCAACGCAGAACGACGTCCGGGATTCATGAGCGCTCTACCTTTGAAAGATGCTTGCCACATTGCCTGTACCCCTCTGAAAAAGCGCGCTGGGGGAAAGGCCGGGCCTTTTCATAGCGAAGCGAGAAAAGACGTTCTTGCAGTTCCCCTGCGCGCCGGCCGCGACCGAATGGCGGCCGCGGGCCGTGCCCGTTGCAAGGAAGCTACGGGCATCGACAGCAGAGATATGGGGGACTTCCCCCCGGAAAAACAATCCAGCGGTAATTCTCCAGAGCAGTTTCAATTTGAAACGCTCTAAGCCGCTTCGGCGCTGCCGGAACGCTCAAACGCCGACGGAGGCCGCCAGCGCCAGAGGAGCGCCAGCAGGGGCAGCAAACCGGCAATCTCGGCAAGCTCCCGGGGCAGGACAAGTCCGCAGCCGTACCAGAGACCAACGCCGGCGGCAATGGCGGCGAGCATGAGTCCCCATTGCGCCGCCGTCATGGGGCGTGCCGTCGCCTGGAAAAAGGAGACTGTCAGAATAGCCACCCACACCTTGGTGACGGTCAGGGCAAGAGCCGCGCCCTCCAGAGGCATCTGCGGAATCAGCCAGTAGCAGCAGAAGATATTGACGGCCAGTCCGCTCAGATAAAAACAGAACAGAAGACAGTGCCGCCGCATGCCGATCATGGCATAGGCCGCCAGATTATGCAGAAAGGCCGTAGCCAGACATGGCGTCAGCAGACGCTGGGCAGTAACGGCGGTTTTGAGGTGCTCCCCGTAGATAAGGGGAAAGATGCGATCGTTTTCCACACAGAGAACGTAAATCATGGGCAGGGCCGCCGCCCAGAGGGAGCGGGCCGTCTGTCCCGCCAGCGCCCGGAAGGCGTCACGGTTATCCTTCCAGAGCTTGGACAGCATGGGAAAGATGACCTTGCCCAGCAGGGCGCTGGAAATCATCATGGAGAGCCCTTCCACCATTTCCCAGGCCACACCATAGGCCGCAACGGCATCTTCGCCGCCGTAATCCTTGAGGAAGAACAGATTCAGCTTGTTGTAGAACATGGAGCAGGCGGCCATGCCGGTAAAAATGAGGCCGCTGCGCATGCGCTGCGCCAGATCACAGAACTGCCCCCAGCCGAAGCGGGAAAAAGGATTACGTCCGATGGCCCGCACGCCAAAGGAAAAACAGAGGGAGGATTCGACGACCTTGTAGAGCGCCACCACCAGCGGCGGCGCCCCCAGAAGAAAGGAGACGATACCGAAGCCGATCCCCAGAACGGCGGCGGGAATGCGGATGCGCATTTCCACATCCTGCCGTCCCCGGGCCTGACAAAGAGCAAAAAAGGTATCGCTGATGCCGTCAATACCGAAACCCGCGGCAATGCACAGCACGATCAGCCGCAGTTCCGGGGAATAATTGGGCTTGGAGGCCACTATGAACCAGGTGACGCCAAGCGCGATCACCAGCAGCGCGCACTTCAGCCACAGGACCTCGCCCAGCAGCACGGTAGGACGGGCGTCACGACGGGCAAAGGAAGACAACAGGAATTCGTTCAGACCGACATCCGCCGCCGTCTTGACCAGATAGCCGTAGCCGAGGGCCAGCATAATCTGCCCCAGCAGAAAGGGATCCTGACGCGACAGCAGAATGGTGAACAGCGTCCACGACAGATCGCGCGTCCACTGCGCCCCGAGAATATAGCCAAGACGACGCGGAATGCTTTTCAGCTTCATGAGATCTTACTTGACGGCAAAGCGCACCACAGCCTTGTACCCGGGCTTGAGCTCAAAATTGGGGTTGGGCACGCGCAGCTCCACCTTATAATAAGAGGGGTTGGACACGGACATGTCGTTGGCCGTCCAGGAAATTTCCGAAACCGTGGCGGCAAAAACCTTGTCGCGCAACGAGGAAATGGCAACTTCCGCCTTATCTCCCACGGCAATGTTGGACAGTTCGCCCTCATAGACAGGCACCTGAATGATCACGGGATCAAGCCGTCCCACCATGATCACCTTCGACCCTCGCGGCACCAGAGCACCCTCGCTGGCAAACCCCTCCACGGAAAGCACATGTCCGCTGATGGGCGCGGTCAGCACCAGCTGCGAGGGCAGCGGCGCGCCGGGCTTCAGCGGCTCCTCGAAGGACTCCTGGATTTCCGCCAGACGGCGCTGAAAATTGTCGTCGTTCTTGCGGATGGTGGTACGCAGCAGTTCAATGCGTTCCTGCAGGGACGTCACGTCCTGTTCCAGACGGCTCAGAGCCTGCCGGGAACCAAGACCGCTGGCGGCCAGCTGCCGTGCCTTGTTACGCTGTGCCACGGTTTCCGCCAGGGTGGACTGCAGCTCCAGCATATCGCTCCTGATGGCGTCGTTATTGCCGCCCAGGCTCAGCTCCTGCGCCAGCTGGCGTTCGTCGGAAACTTCGAGATGATAACGCAGCAGGGGCGCGCCCTTTTCGACGCGATCCCCGGGATGCACCAGAACTTCATCCACAATCCCGTTGAACGGCATGATTACCAGACGCGTGACCGTGGCCATGACTTTTCCCGTGGCACGGGACACTTCGGCCGCCGCCGCGGGCAGAGCCGACAGCAGCAGGCAGGACAGGACGATAATCCCCGTCAGGCGGCAGACAATCCGCGCGGCCATACTATTCCACCTCCTTGGCGGGCTGCCCGAGGAAATATTCCTGCAACATCCCGGCAACAAACATCCATTTGAGCTTGGCCAGCTCCAGTTCCTTTTCCGCCTCAATCAGGGCCACCTGCGCACTGATCAGGGCGTCGTGAGCATCATTCACCGTCGGCAGAGGCGCCAGCCCCTCGTTGAACGAAATCTCCGCTTCCTTGAAACGCATTTCCGCAGTCTGAAACCGCACCTTGACCAGCCGCAGGTTGGTTTCCGCCAGCGACACCTCCTGTTCCGCCTGCAGCCACTGATTGGAATAGTCGGTACGGGCGTTGGCCTGCCTATGGAAGGCCTGCGCCTTCTGCATGCGTGCGGTCTGCACGCCTCTGTAGCGGCGGCCCCAGTCAATGAGCGGGAAGTCAAACCGCAGATGCAGGAAGGTATCGGTACTTCCGTTGGCGGGCTGATACTGTCCCGAAGGAGGATTGCGGTTCAAATCCAGGGTCATGTTGGGCACATATTCCGCCCAGGCGACCATAATATTGTAATCCGCCAGTTTAATCTGTCCACGCAGAAGGTACTGATCCTCGGTCTGCCCCCAGCGCTCCTCCCAGTTGAGACGGCGGCCGTCAAAGCGCTGAATCAGGGGCCGCACACTGCCGGAGTCCACGAGCAGACGCTGACGGGGATCAACGCCGGCCAGGATCTTGAGCTGCGTCAGCAGCATGACTTCCTGTATCCTGCCCTTTTCCAGCGCCAGTTCGGCTTCTTTCAGCTGCTGCTCGGCCACATTACGCTGCACGCCCTGACGCCCGTCCACCGCTTCCACCTGCTGCCAGTAGTCCAGCGAGGACTTGCTCTGATCGGGCATGCCCTTCATGACGGCGTTGATGCGACGCCGGGCATCCAGATCCGTATAGGCGGTGGCAATCTTGTAAATGGCCTCTCCCACGGCCTTGCGGTGCGAAGACAACGCCAGATTGGTTATCAAATCCTGCGCGGAGTGCTCAAAATACGTGCGGATGGGATTGGGAAACGCCGAGGAAAAACCGATATCGTATACAGTCTGCCCGTAGTTCTTGGGCTTGTCAGGTTCGTTCTGGTTGTACCGCGTCAGGTTGTTGGACACGGTAATGGTCATGCGGGGCTCGGGCATATACTTCCATGCCGTGTTTGTGCGCGCCAGCCGCTGAATTTCCAGTTCCACCGCGCTGTTCACCAGCAGGGGCGACTGCTGGATGGTCAGAAAGACGCAGTCCTCGAAACTGAATGTCTTGGCCGGATCATACAGATTGGGAATGGCAGCTTCCAGCTTGGCCTTCTGGGATACCGGCACGCCGGGAGCCTCATCCAGCCAGTGCTTTGCCGGCAGCTGCGGGGAATCAATCCCGGCCTTGTTGGACGCGCAGCCGACGCTGCCCAGCAGGACGCACGCAAGCGCCGCAGCCGCAACGCGCACCAGGCGTTTTTTCTGTTTTGCCTTCATATTCTCCCCTTTCCCCCGGAAGCGACCATGACGCCCAGTCTCTGGAGCGCCGTCCCCTCCGAAACAGCACATATTGAAAATACCCGCTTTCCCGCGACAGGAAAAGCACGACGCACAACAGGCACAGACTCAGACGGTCTCTGCCGTCTGCGAGGTCAGCACAGCATCAAACTGCAGATGATTGACGGTTGCCAGCACAACGCCGTCCGCATCCACAGCCTGCGCATCATAACGCACAAGGCGCTCATCCATCCAGCAGCGCCGTACCCGCAGCATGACCGGACCGCGCGCCGCCGCGGGAGCGGCAAAGCGCAGAAAACCGACGGCCCCCAGCCGCCAGACGCCGCAGGGGCTTTCCACATCGCCGGGCACGGTGGCCGTATCTCCGCCGCGTTCCCCGGCGGGAAGCAGCCCCAGGGCCACCGCCGCCGCCTGGGCCAGCGCCTCGAACATAATGACGCGGCCGGTATAGCCCGTCTCGCCGGAAAGCGCCAGCGCCGAAGCCGCTTCGCTCATGCGCGCATCACAGGTCGCTGCATCCGGCACGGCAAAGGACTCCAGCAACTGCCAGTCCGGCCCGTAACCGCGCCGCCGGTAAAAGGCGGCGGGCAGCTCCGCGTCGCCCTGCGCCGTCGTTTCCGTCGGCCACAACGGGGGCAGGGTACCGCTGCCAGCTCCCATAAGCAGCACGGCATGCACCACGGCGGACCGCTGCTTGCCCCGCCGTCCGTTGGCAGAAATATCCTGTACGGCCAGAGAAGCCGGACAGACGCGCGCCATAGCGCCGTCATGCCGCAGCCACTGCCCGGCACGAACCTCGAAGACTGCCTCGCGCGTGACGCCGGACGGCAGCAGCGGCGGCACGCCAAAACGCACATCCGAAAGCCCTATGGGCGCAAGCCAGGGCAGAAAGAGCGACCCCGCTTCCAGCAGAGCCTGCAGAGCGCGGCTCTGAGGAAGCCACGGGGTCCCTTCTCCGGCGGCGCCGTGCTCCGACAGCGCCGGATCGGCAAAACGGGAAAAATGACACTGTCCGCGCAGCGTGGCAGCTCGCCCGGCTTCCCGGCCGTCGGCCCGGCAGAAGACCAGCGGAAAACGTTCCGGCCTGTCGGCCACAAGGGAGACCGGCGACGACGCGGGCGAGGCCGTGGCGGCCCGCGCCCAGCAGAGACGCTCCCGTTCGCCGCAGGCCAGTTCGCGGGAAAGCAGATCGCCGAGTTCCCGGGGCGCGGGTGCGCTGCCGTCGTCCCAGAGACGCAGCAGACGACACGGCACGCCGCATTGCGCGGCCAGCGCGGCCAGACAGCGCTCCACAGGCGCGTCATCCGCGGCATCGCCCCGTGACAGCACATGGCGCAGCAGGCAGACATAGCGTACCGAAGAAGACAGCAGCACATCCAGACCGGGCAGTTCCGTCAGGTCCGCCCGCGTCACCATAAGAAGAATACCGTCAGGCGTGCCCGTATCCGCAAGCAGCCGCCGTGCGGCCACCGCATCCAGCGCCGCCGAAGCGGCATCCTCCATCAGCCGCACGTCCGCTCCCAGCTGCTGCAGCGAAGCCACGGCTCCCGCAAGCGCGGGCGGCAGTATCAGACGGGGAGCAAAAGGCGCCAGACCCGACACCGCATCCAGCACCCGCGCGGTGTCCGCTTCGTCAACGCTGCCTGCCGGCAGGAGCAGCACGGTCTGCCCGGAACATATGCCCGGCCCGAGACCGCAGGGATCAGCCGGCAGCGCCGCAGCTTCTTCAAGCAGATGTTCCGGCGCATAGCGCAGCAGCGGTTCGCAGGAGCGCTTTCCCGCCGGGGCGCTGTCCGTGCGGGGAACGGTCCCGCCCGCGGGCGGCAGTCCCGCCAGCACCCGGGCCAGATCGCCCACGGTCGCCACCTGCATGAGCGCGTCAAAATCAACCTTCTGCCCCAGCCGCTCTTCCGCCTGCTGAATAATCAGAGGGAAGCGGCTGGAACGCAGCGCAAGATCATAGCGCAGATCCATGTCCGGCCGCAGCGAGGCCACGGGGCGGCCGCTGGCTTCGGCCAGCAGTTCCAGCACAACCTTGCCGTGCGGCCCGAGATCGGGCGCCGTCGCGGGTACCGGGACAGGCGACGCCGCCATGACGCTCCCGTCTCCGGCCTCCCCGCCGCTCCCGCGCGCGGCGGCGACGCCGCAAAGTCCGGAGCGCGGCAGATGCCCCAGCGCATACAGGCGGGCGCAGGCCTGCCGCATGCTTTCCAGCTCGCGCCCCTTGCGCGCCGCCGGAATGCAGACGGCCTGCGGATCGCAGTCCATCGTCAGACCGCACATGGTATCCTGCGGTCCCAGCTCCAGAAAATGAGTGATGCCGTCGCGCGTGCGCATCTGCTGCACACTCTCCACCCAGCGCACGGAATTTTCGTCCAGATCCGCGATATATTCGCAGATCCGCCGCTGCTCCCCGGGATAGAAACCCGTGGTGATACAGCTCAGCAGCGGAACGCGGGGAGCCTGCATTTCCAGGGCGTTGAGACGGCGCAGAGACAGATCGCGCAGCACCCGCATACTGGGATGATGAAAGGCCAGCGTCACATTGAGCATGATGGCCGGGATGCGGCGCCTGCGCAGACTCTTCCGCGCCTCCAGCAGCATGTCCCGGGGACCGCTGACAATGAACTGCTGCGGCGTATTGTAGTTGGAAACATAGAGCGACGGCCAGGTTCTGCGGGCCTCCTCGATGACGTCGGCCCCGGCATGCACGGCCATCATGCCGGTATCCCGGGTTGCGCGGGCCTCCAGCTCCGCCATATGCGTGGCGCGGGTGTCAAGGATGTACCAGGCCACCTCCGGCGCATACACGCCCGCGAAGCACAGGGCCATGAGCTCGCCGAGACTGTGACCGCACATCAGGGAAGGCTGCAGCCCCAGCGAGGCAAAAACGCTCCACTGGGCATATTCCAGCAGAAACAGATAAGGTTGCTGCCAGCGTGTCAGGCCAATCTTTTCCACGTCGCTTTCGTCCATGAGCGAAAGCACGTCCCAGTCGGCCACGGCGGCAATGCGATCCATGGCCGCGCGGGCTGCGGGAAAAGCGTCGTACAGCTCCCGCCCCATACCGGGCCAGACGCTGCCCTGACCACAGCACATGACGGCCAGCCGGGATGTCGCGGACGAGGGCGCCAGCCAGACGCCGCGCTCGGCCAGCGCCTGCAGCGCCTCCGGGGAAGGCGTGCGCCCGAGCAGCGGAAGATGCTGCCGCCACAGGGGGTCCGTGCTGCCAAGATGCCAGATGTCCCCTTCATGGGGCACATCGGCATAGCGCACGCCGTCAAGACAGATCTCTTCCGTCACGGCCCCGCCTTCCCGCACGCGCGCATGCAGCAGCCAGCAGCGGGGAGGCGTCGTCCCGCCGTCCAGCAGCAGCGCGCATCCTCCGGACAGCCCCCCGGCACGTCCGGCCACGGACGCCCAGTCGCGGGGCACGGGCAGCGGCATACCGAGACCGGCCCGCATCACGGCCTCCCGCCAGCCGTCCGGCGAACCTTCGCACAGCCAGACAGGAGGACGGCAGCCGGGCATGAGACGCCGCGCGGCCGCCAGCCCGGCCGCCACGACGGCATCGGCGGCAACGGCATCCAGCGGCACCGCGTCGGTCGCAAAGGAGGGAGGAGAAAGAGGGACGCGAGTTTCTTGCATGTATTCTGTCCATGACAGGACGCGCGACGCGCCCCGAACAATAAGTAAAAAAGAGGATGCCGAAGACATCCCCCAACAATCTGGCAAAGAGTATTTCATTCTATACAAGCGCTTTTATCTTGTCCAGCGCGAAGCGGCGGGCGTCCGAACGCGCTTGCCATAGCCGACGGCGTCTGCTATCTTGACTTGTTACAAGAACGCACACGCACCGTTTTCGGGGGCGGCTGTCGCCGTCCCGGGCGGGCGCGTCATGTTTTCCTATTATCTTTCGCGAGGTTGGCATGAAGAAAAACCCTTCCGAACAGGCCGCAACGAACGCAGCGGCTCCGGAGCATGCATCCGCCGGGCAGGGCGCGCAGAGCTTCCTCCGCATGCGCTCCAAACTGTCGTTTGAACGGCTTGTGGAAATGGGCGCGAAAATGGGCATGGAAAACCCGCTTTTTTTGTGCCACGACGGCGCAGCCAAGGCCACGACGCATATCGGCGGCAAGGAATACATCAATTTTTCCACCTACGATTATCTCGATCTCAATACCCATCCCGAGATTACCGCGGCCGTAAACGAAGCCGCCCTGCGCTACGGCACGTCCGCCGGGGCCAGCCGCCTTGTGGGCGGCGAACGTCCGCCCCATCGTGTTCTGGAGCGCGCCATTGCCGATTTTTATGAAGTGGAAGACGCCATTGCCTATGTCAGCGGGCATGCCACCAATGTTTCCACCCTCGGTTTTCTCTTCGGCACGCGCGACGCCATTTTCTATGACGGTCTGGCCCACAACTCTCTCATGCAGGGTGCGCGCCTGTCCGGCGCGGAGCGCTATTCCTACAATCACAACGACTGCGACGCCCTGGAAAAAATGCTGCGCGAGCATCGCGCCCAGCATCGCCGCGCCGTCATCGTGACCGAAGGTCTGTTCAGCATGGACGGCAATATCCCCGATCTGCCCCGGCTGATCCGGCTCAAGAAGGAATACGACTGCATGCTCATGGTGGACGAAGCGCATTCTCTCGGCGTTCTCGGCGCCACCGGACGCGGCGTGCGTGAATATTTCGGGGTCAACCCCGACGACGTGGACATGTGGATGAGCACCCTGAGCAAGACGCTCTGCGGCTGCGGCGGCTTCATTGCCGGTCGCCATGAACTTGTGGAATTCCTCAAGTACGGCTCGCCGGGCTTTGTCTTCAGCGTGGGCATGCCGCCCATTGTGGCCGCCGCCTGCGCCAAGGCGCTCGAACTGCTGCAGCGCGAACCCGAACGCGTGCACAAAATTCAGCGTATCAGCCAGTTCTTCCTCCAGTATGCCCGGAGCAAGGGGCTGGATACCGGCGCGGCCCAGGGTTACGCCATCGTGCCCGTCATGGTGGGCGATTCCATGGTTGCGGGCTTCCTGGCCAACGCTCTCTTCCGGCGCGGCATCTACGTCATGCCCATCACCTTCCCCGCGGTCAAGGAAGGACAGGCCCGTCTGCGTTTCTTCCTTTCGGCGTCCCATACCGAAGATCTCATTCGGCGCACGCTGGATGCCGTCACCGAAGAAATTCCCCGTGCCCAGGAAATCGTGGACAACTACCGCCGCGAACACCAGGATATGGAATAATCCGAAGGGAGTCATGCGCCCGCGCCGGCAGGCGCATGACTCCCTCTCCCGCAGGGGCCTTTTCGCTCCCGCATGCGCTGCCCCGGATATGTACTGATCCCTGAGCAAAGGAACTGCCGATGTTCGATCTCGATGTCCGGCCGCCGTCCCCCGTCTTCCCTTCCGCCCCCGACGCCCCCCTGCCGCTCACAGGCTATGTGCTGCTCTGGTTTCCCCTGGCCTCGGAAACATTCATCTTCCATGAAGTCCGTCGCCTCGCGGAGATGGGACTGCCGGTGCGCGTCTAT
>CAMBWG010000027.1 GCA_945871415.1 uncultured Desulfovibrio sp. | reverse complement strand
CTGAAAAAGCGCGCGGGGGAAGGATGGGGGGCCCTGAGGGAAGACCTGCAAGAACGCCTTTCCTTCGGAAAGGCTGGGCCCGTTGCGACGAAGGAAGCTGCGGACATCGACAGCAGAGATCAGGGGGGTCCTTCCCCTCGGAAACCGGAAAAGCGATATAAAGAGAGAATCAAGGATGCGCACAGCCCGCCTGGCAGCTGCCGCCCTGCTTATAAGCCTTTGTACGCCGCAGCCCGGTCTGGCAAACGAGACATCGTTCTCCGACGATGCGTCGGGCTTTGTTGTGCTGACGGAAGCCGTGCCTGACGCAGTTCTGGAAATGCGCTACTATTCAACGTACAATTTTGTCGGAGAACGCATTGCCGGCTATGAGGCCCCCTGCGCCCTGCTCACGAAAGAGGCCGCTCTGGCCCTGAAAGCCGCCAGTGAAGAATTTGCGTCACGGGGCTATCGTCTCAAGATTTACGACGCCTACCGTCCGCAGGCCGCCGTGGAGCACTTCCGCCGCTGGGCCGGAAATCCGGATACCCGGATGAAACGGCATTTTTATCCCCGTCTGAAAAAGTCGGAGCTTTTTGCCCGCGGCTATATTGCGACACGGTCGGGACACAGCCGGGGAAGCACCGTGGATCTGACTCTCCTTGACAGAAAGACGGGCAGGGAACTGGATATGGGCGGAAGCTTCGACCTCTTCGACAGCGTATCCCGTTCCGATTATCCCCGTCTTTCGACGGAGCAGCTGCATAACAGAAAACTGCTGCGCGATGTCATGATCCGGCACGGGTTCAAGCCCTACCGCGGCGAATGGTGGCACTTCACACTGGCAAAGGAGCCCTATCCCAAAACCTACTTTACCTTTCCGGTAAAGCAGCTGCCCAAAACAGCCGGGAGTCTTCCCGCCGCGCAGGTGGCGCGACTGCGCGCAGCCCGGCAGACGAATCAGCTTGTCATCACAAGCATTGAAGACGCCGGTGCGACGCTGGCCCTGTATGAAAAGCAGGGTGGCGCATGGCGTCGGATTCTCGCCGTGCCCGCATATATCGGCAAAAACGGTTTGGGAAAAACGGCGGAAGGCGATAAGAAAACACCCACGGGCAGGTATCGCTTTACTATGGCTTTCGGTATTGCCCCCGATCCCGGAAGCCGCATGCCTTATACGCAAGTCAGCGAGGAGCATTACTGGGTCGGCGATTCCGCATCGCCGCTATATAATCGTTTTGCGAGCAGCGAGGACGGCGCGTTCGACAGGCAGCAAAGCGAGCGCCTCATCGACTATGAAAAACCCTATCAGTATTGCCTGAATATAAGCTACAACGAGGAAGGCACGCCCGGAAAGGGCTCGGCTATTTTCCTCCACTGCTATTCTGACAACAGCTATACGGAAGGCTGTATTGCCATCCCCGAAGATGCCATGAAACGCATCCTGCGGCGCGCAGGCAAGGACTGCGCGCTGCTGATAGATCGCAGGGAAAACCTGCGAACATATTAGAACTCATGCCCATGCCGCTGCGTGGAGCGCATATACGCACAAAAGGAATCGACTATGATGTTTTTCTGTCGCAAGGCCGCCACCGCGGACGGCCGCGTGCGCTGGGCCGTCTGCGTGCCCACCTTTCTGGGATTCATCACCATCGGCTGGTTCTATTCCGCGGAACTGGCCACGGCCTTCGTCGAACGTCTTGAAAGCGACGAAACGACGCGCCGCCTGGCCGAGGAAGATGCCTGGCGGGAATTTCTGTTCAGGATAGATTTATTCTGGAACGGCAAGCTGCAAAAGGCCCGCGAGGATCTTCTGCCGCATCACAGGAGCCTGCGCGCCATGCTTCAGGACTATAACGACGGCATTGCGACCCTGCTGCGGGAAAGTTCGCCGGACGATCACGCGCAAAAGTTCCGCGAAGTGTGGGACAATGCCTTTGACGCCATGAGCGCACACGGTGCCGATATGCAGGATCTGGCCATGCTGTTGCGCGCGCAGCAGCGCGTCTTTACCTCCCTGCTTGCCGATATTGCCGCCAAAGCAGGTTTCGCCACAACATCGGAGGGCAGACGCCTGCAATAAAGCATTTTCAAAGGTGAAATGCTCCAGCCTTATTTTTCCCGCAGAGCGGACAGGGCGGCGCAGTGCATCTCGCGAAGTCTGACTTCCGAACTGCGCCCCCGGTTACGCCACTCCGGCGGCAAATGTATGTCCTGAAGCAGCGCCACACGACGCGTCGCCTCGGCAGACAGCGGACACCCTCCGTCGGCATCCACCATACGCCAGAAGGAGTCATGAAGACCGGAGCGATGCACGCGCCACAGGACATCCCGCTGACTTCCGGGACGCATGGACAGCAGCAGACCGGCCCGCATATGTTCTTCCGCGGCGAGGGCCCCCGCCTGCTGATAGATGCGCGGCAACCGCAGCCGCCGCCCGAGTTTTACGGCGGGCAGAATGCCGCGTTTTTCATGGCCGTAATGATGCGGTAACTCCTCCGGCGGCGTGCTCAACTTGCCGAGATCATGGCATAAGGCCATCCATACAGCCAGCGGATCACCCTGCACGGCATCCATGACCGCGGCCAGATGCTCCAGCACGCTGTCCGCATGCCAGGGCAGGGGGCCGGCAGGCACGATCGACGCCCCGCTCAGCTCCGGGAACCAGACACGCAGACAGGAAACTTCATCCAGAACTTTAAGAAAACGTCCGGGCTTCGGCGTTGCCAGAGCCTTGAGCAGTTCCCGGCCCACACGTTCCGCGGGGATGGCCCGCAGGGCTTCGTCCGGCACCGCGCGCATGTGCGCCGCGCACTCGTCGGCAAGCCGGAAGCGGGGCAGGGCGGCCGCAAAACGTGCCACGCGAAAAACACGAAGGGGATCGTCCTGAAAGGCTGAGGGAGAGGCCGGGCGCAGAATACCGTCCCGCAGATCCCGCAGGGCCTGCGGATGGCAGTACAGACGCCCGTCTTCTTCAAGGGCCAGCGCGTTGATGGTCAGATCTCGCGCGGCGAGATCGCGTTTCAGCGAATTTTCATGCAGCGGCATATACTCGCGCCCGTGCCAGAGACAGACGCGCACGCTCACGCCTACGATCTGCGCTCCGGCGTGTGAGGCCGCAAAGGACTCCAGGCTGCCGGAAAAGGCAAAGTCCAGATCGCCGGGACGGCGTCCCAGCAGCAGGTCCCTCACCGCGCCGCCTACAAGATAGATGCTCATTTGTTCTCCGGCATATTTCTAGAGCGTTTTGCCATTGAAAAAGGCGGAACGCGAGGCGCCCGGCCAGGAGTGAACGGAAAAGACGCGTTTTTTCCGCGGCACGACAGGCCGTATAAGGCTGAAAACGCACAGCGTTTCAAACTGACAATGCTCTAAGGAAAAAACCATGATTGCCCATTGTTATCCAAGTATCCCCCGGATGCCAAGCGCTCCGGAGCCGGAAGGGCCCGCTGTCTGGCGTCTGGGCGAAGTGGACTCCTGCCTTGACAGCGCCTGCCGCCTGGCCGCGCAGGGTCGTCTGGCCCCCTGGGAAAGCGTGCAGGTTGTTGCCCAGCGACAGGGCAGGGGACAGTTGCGCCGCCGCTGGTATTCGCCGCCCGGTAATCTGTATGCCGCCCTGCGCCTGCCGCAGGAGGCGCCGTTCAACGGCTCCGAGGGCGGCGTTGTCTGCGGACTGCTGCTGGCGCTGGGCCTGCGGGCGCTGGGCTGGGAAACGGCGCTGAAATGGCCCAATGACATTGTCGTGTCGCAGGGCGGGCAGGTCTTCAAGCTTGCGGGGCTGCTGCTGGAAGAACGGGGCGACTGCCTGCTTGCGGGCATCGGCATCAATATATTGTTCTGCCCGGGCGAGGAAGACATGCGCCGGGACGCCGCCATGCCCGCAACCTGTCTGGCGCGTCTGCTCCCGGAAAAAAACGCCGTGCCCACAGCCGAGAGTCTGTGGCGTCGGCTTGTAAAACATCTGTTTTCCGCATATACTAGGGAACGCTTTTTTGCAGCGCACTGGCGTGAAGAAGCCGAACGACTGTTGTTGTGGCGAGATTGCAACGTCATAGTGGATGATGGTCGCGAAGAAACGCACGGCCGTCTTGAGGGACTTGCTTCTGACGGCGGTCTCCGCCTTGTCTGCGACGGACGGAAGCGCATTCTCCACAGCGGCAGTCTGCGTCCGGATCAGACTCGCTGAGCGCATGGCCCGGAAAACGGGCAGGGCGGGTATCTCCCGCCAACGAGACTACAAAGGGCTGAGGGA
This sequence comes from uncultured Desulfovibrio sp., assembly GCA_945871415.1. Classification (GTDB taxonomy): domain Bacteria; phylum Desulfobacterota; class Desulfovibrionia; order Desulfovibrionales; family Desulfovibrionaceae; genus Desulfovibrio. The sequence continues at coordinate 8,258 of CAMBWG010000027.1, read as the reverse complement.
ATGGCCAACAAGACATTTGCGGAAGTTCAGGAGTTTTTGCGGGGCAAGACCATCCTTGTCGCCAACCGTGGTATCCCTGCGCGGCGTATCTGCCGATCCATCAGGGAACGATTCGACGCTGTCGCCGCCATGACGGCGACGGATGTGGACAAGACTGCGCCCTCTGCCTCGGCTGCGCAGGAGCTCGTCCTGCTCGGCCCCGATCCCCGCGCTTATCTGGATATTGACCGCATCATCGACAAGGCGCGCCAGCGCGGCGTGGTGGGTATTCACCCCGGCTGGGGATTTGCTTCGGAAGATACCCGTTTCCCGCAACGCTGTAAGGAAGCCGGGATTACCTTCATCGGCGCTACCGCCGAGGCCATGAATCTGCTGGGCAACAAGGTGCAGGCCCGCGCCGTTGCCCGCAAGCTGGGCATTCCCGTTGTTCCCGGCTCCGACGGAGCCGTGGACGTGGCGACGGCCCGCAAGCTCATCAGCGAAATGGGCCTTCCCATCATGCTCAAGGCCGAGGGCGGGGGCGGAGGTCGCGGTATCTTCGCCATTCACAACGAAGCCGAGCTGGAAGACGCCTTCTTCAAGGCGTCCACCATGGCGCAGGCCTCCTTCGGCAATCCGCGTCTTTTCGTGGAAAAATTCCTTGCCGATGTCCGCCACATCGAAATTCAGGTCATTGCCGACATGTACGGCAATGTCTTTGCCTTTGACGAACGCGACTGCACCGTACAGCGCAATCATCAGAAGCTCATCGAAATCACCCCGTCGCCGTGGAAGGGCCTGAGCCGCAACCTGCGCGAACAGCTCAAGGATTACTCGCGTCGTCTTGTGCGCGCCGTGGGCTATCATTCGCTGGCCACGGTGGAATTTCTTGTTCTGCCCGACGGCACGCCCTATCTTATTGAAGTCAACACCCGCCTTCAGGTGGAACACGGCATCACCGAGAGCCGCTACGGCATCGACCTGGTGGAAGAGCAGATCGCCGTGGCCTTCGGCGCGGAACTGCGCTACCGCGAAGAAAATCTGCGGCCGTCGTACTGCGCCATGCAGGTGCGCATCAACTGCGAAAACCCGCAGGACAACTTTGCGCCCAACTCCGGCCTCATTTCCCGCTATGTGTCCCCCGGCGGCCCCGGCGTGCGTCTGGACTCCAACATCTGCGCCGGTTACGAATTCCCGGCCAACTACGACTCCGCCGGTTCTCTGCTCATTGCCTACGCCCATGACTGGGAAAAGACCGTGGGCATCATGCAGCGCGCCCTCAGCGAGTACATCATCGGCGGCATCAAGACGACCATTCCCTTCTTCAAGCAGGTGCTGAAGCATCCCGACTTCCGTGCGGGCAATATCAACACCAACTTCATCGCCAATCATCCCGAGCTGATGCAGTATACGGACCTGGCGCCTGAAGGGGAGCGTCTGGCCCGTCTGGTGGCGGAAATTTCCGCCCGCGGCTACAATCCCCACGTGCAGCTCGGCGTCTACCGCTCCAGCGACACCCCCGTGCTCGGCCCCTTCGAGCCGGTGCTGCCGCCCATCAGCGCCGCCCAGCGCCGTCAGGCGTCGCCCTATCCGCATGATGATCGCGAAGCTCTGCTGGATTTCATCCGCGGTTCCGGCTACGTCCACTTTACCGACACCACGCCGCGCGACTTCACGCAATCCAATTCGGGCAACCGCTTCCGCCTTGCCGAGGATCGGCTCATCGGCCCCTACCTTGACAATGCCGGCTACTTCTCCATCGAAAACGGCGGGGGAGCGCACTTCCATGTGGCCATGATGGCCAACATGACCTATCCCTTCAGCGAAGCCCGCGAATGGAACAGCTTTGCGCCCAAGACGCTGAAACAGCTGCTGGTGCGTTCCACCAACGTGCTGGGCTACACGCCGCAGCCCCGCAACCTCATGCGCCTGACCGGCGAAATGATCTGCGATCACTACTCCGTGGTGCGCTGCTTCGACTTCCTCAATCATGTGGAAAACATGCGGCCCATTGCCGAAGTGGTCATGGATCGCCGCGACGTGGTCTTCGAGCCCGCCATTTCCCTTTCGTGGGCCAAGGGCTTCGACGTGGAACACTATCTGGGCGTGACGGAATCCTTCCTGCGCATGATGGGCGACATCATGGGCAAGAGCCCCAGCGAAGCCTCGCGGCACATCATTCTCGGCCTGAAGGACATGGCCGGCGTCTGCCCGCCGCGTTTCATGACGGAACTGGTAACGGCCCTGCGCAAGCGCTGGCCGGAACTGGTGCTGCACTACCATCGTCACTATACGGACGGCCTGTTCGTCTGTTCCTGCGGCGCGGCCGCCAAGGCCGGGGCCCACATCATCGACGTGGGTCTGGGTTCCGCCGTGCGGGCCTACGGGCAGGGCGATGTCCTGTCCACGGTGGCCTACATGGAAGACGAGCTGGGTCTTGAAACCCGCCTCAACAAGGATGCCATCCGGGCGGCAAACTTCGTCTGCAAGCAGATCATGCCCTACTATGATCGCTACTGCGCGCCGTACTTCCAGGGTATCGACTACGACGTGACCCGTCACGGCATGCCCGGCGGCGCCACTTCCTCCTCGCAGGAAGGAGCCATGAAGCAGGGCTACATCCACCTGCTGCCCTATATGCTCAAGTTCCTTGAAGGGACCCGGCAGATCGTGCGTTACCATGACGTGACGCCCGGCTCCCAGATCACCTGGAACACGGCCTTCCTTGCCGTGACCGGAGCCTGGAAGAGAGGGGGCGAAGACGAAGTCCGCTTCCTGCTCGAAGTGCTCGGTCATGTGGTGCGCACGCCTGAAAACGAACTGTCTTCGGAAATGCGGCATGCCCGTCTGGACCTCTACCGCGACTGCAACGACGCCTTCCGCAAGCTCCTGCTCGGCAAGTTCGGGCGTCTGCCCCTGGGCTTCCCCCCGGACTGGGTCTACGAAAGCGCCTTCGGCAGCGAGTGGAAGAGCGCCATTGCCGGCCGCACGGAAGAAATCGCCGCTGGAAAGCCTGCAGGACGTGAACCTGGCCGCGGAAGAGGCCGCCTGCCGCGATCTGCTCAAGCGGCAGCCGACCCGGGAAGAGTTCGTGCTTTACTTGAACCATCCCGGCGATGCGCTCAAGACCATTCAGTTCCGCAGCACCTACGGCGATCCCAACAATCTGCCGCTGCATGTCTGGTTTGAAGGCCTCAAGCCCGGGCAGGATCTCTACTTCAACGACAGCAAGGGCAAGCCCCATCATTTGTCTCTGTTGAGCATCTCCCGTCCCAACGACGCGGGCGTGTCCGTCTGCCGCTATGTGCTTGACTCGGAAATCATGAGCTGCGAAGTTCAGGTCAGTCAGCCCCAGACGGCGGCCGGCAAGGGTCTGGTCAAGGCCGATCCCGGCAACAAGTATCACGTGGCCTCGCCCAGCAACGGCGATCTCTGGGTCATGTACGTGCATCCCGGCGATATCGTGAAGGAAGGCGAAGAACTCTTCAACGTCTCCATCATGAAGCAGGAAAAGGCCGTGCTTGCGCCTACGGACGGCATAGTCAAGCGCGTACTCAAGACGGCGGACTTCAAGGAAAACAAGCAGATGGTGTCGGTGCGTGAAGGCGAGCTCATCGTCGAACTCGGCCCCGTGCCCCGCGTGTGCCGCAACGAAGCCTGCGGCCAGCCCATTCCCATGAATAACGCTGCGTTCTGCCCCTACTGCGGCGAGCGCGTTCTCTAAGGCATTCCTGCAAAGGCCGTTTCCGCTGGTCGGAAACGGCCTTTGCTCTTTTTACTTGTCCTTTAGCCCCGTTTTCAACTATAGTTATTGCAGCTCGTGAGGCGAGGCTCTTCGTCTCCATAATGCGATTACCAGAACCTACTCCCTTTTCCGTGTTACCGGAGGAAGTCATGTCCAACAAAGACGCCACACCCAGCAAGACTTCGGCGAAAGCCGAAAACATCAAGAAACAGCTGGTGCTGACCGGCGCGGATATCGTCAGCCTGGGTGAAGAAGCCGAACTCCTCGTGGGGGGCAAGAACTACAATACGGCCCTGATCAGCCAGATTGAGGAAATTCAGGCCCCGCATTTCAGAGCCATTTCTTCCGTGGCTTTCCATCGTCTGCTGGATGAAACCCGCGTCAGCAGCAAGATTGTGCGCGCTGTCGTGGATCGCGAATACGCGCGCATCGACTGGAATGATCCGGAAATCAACCAGGATCCCGACTTCCTGCAAAAATTTGTCCGCCAGCTCGGCAAACAGATTCATGACACCACGCGCACGGAAGTGGAGCAGGGGCACGCCAAACTGCGTACCTTCATCAATACCGTGGTGGAAGGCTTCGCTACCTCGCCCGAAGGCATCGACCAGCTGCGCAAGCGCTCGGTCATGGTGCAGGCCGCCATCCTTTCCGTTGATCTGCCTCCCGAAGTGGACGCTGCCGTGCGCGGCGCCTACGCGGCCATCTGCCGGGAAAACGGCGACGACATGACGCCTGTGGCCGTGCGCTCGTCTGCCGCCGGCGAAGACTCCCGCAAAAAGGCCTTTGCCGGTCTGCAGGACACCTATCTGAACATGGTCGGCGCGGACAAGGTGGTGGAAGCCTACCATTGGGACTGCGCCTCGGCCTATAACCTGCGCTCCATGACCTATCGCCGCGAAGCCATTCTTGACGCGATCCTGCTGGCTGAAGAATCCGGCGACGAGAGCATCGGTGAAAACGCCAAGAAAGAGTGGGCTATCGAGCACACCTCTCTGTCCGTCTGCATGATGCAGATGATCAATCCCATGATCTCCGGTACGGCCTTCTCCGCCGATACCGCCACGGGCTGTCGCGGCACGACCCGTAAGGATCTTGTCAGCATCGACGCCAGCTATGGTCTGGGCGAAGCCGTCGTGGGCGGCAAGGTGACGCCGGACAAACTCTATGTCTTCCAGCGCGATGACGGAAACGAAGTTGTCATCCGTCAGATGGGCTGCAAGGACATGAAAATCGTCTATGACGAACGGGGCGGCACCCGCGAAGTGGAAGTCCCCGAGCTCGAAGCTCTGCGCTGGGCTCTGTCGCTCAGTCAGGCTCAGCTGGTCGCGCGCGGCGTGCGCGCCGTCAGCAAGGCCTACGGCGGCATGATCATGGATACGGAATTCTGCATCGACGCCAACGATAAGCTCTGGTTCGTGCAGGCCCGCCCCGAAACCCGCTGGAATGAAGAGCTGGAGCGCCATCCGCATACCATCTTCATGCGTCGGCGCGAAGTGGACCCCAAGGCGGCCGAGCAGGCGGAAGTGATTGTGGAAGGCAACGGCGCTTCCCGCGGCGCCGGTCACGGCACCGTCCGCTTCCTGCGTTCCGCTCTTGAACTGAACAAGGTCTCCAAGGGTGATGTGCTGGCCGCGGAACGTACAGACCCCGATATGGTGCCCGGCATGCGCGTTGCCTCGGCCATCATGGCCGACGTGGGCGGCGATACCAGCCATGCCGCCATCACCTCCCGCGAACTCGGCATCGCCGCCGTCATCGGCATTCAGCGTCTGGATGTGCTGCGCGCCCTCGACGGCGCGGAAGTCACGGTGGACGGCACGCGCGGTCGCGTCTATCGCGGTCTGCTGCCCCTGCGCGAAGTGGGCGGCGAAATGGATATTTCCAAACTGCCTGAGACCAAGACCAAGGTGGGTCTGGTGCTTGCCGACGTGGGACAGGCCCTGTTCCTGTCCCGTCTGCGCGACTTCCCCAAGTTTGAAGTGGGTCTGCTGCGCGCGGAATTCATGCTGGGCAACATCAGCATTCATCCGCAGGCGCTGGAAGCCTTCGACAGCGGTGAACTCGAACATGTCGTGCAGAACAAGCTGCATGAACTGGACGATCGCCTGTCCAAGGTCATGCGCGAGCAGATGGCCGCCGGCCTGATCGTCTTCAACTTCAACCTGCGGCAGTACGTGGGCGAAGTGACCGGTCTGGCCGAGGAAGTGGCCCAGCTGGCGGACATGGACAAGAGCATGAACGCCGAAGAGGTGCTGCTGCAGCATCGTAAGATGCGCGAGCTGGATCACAAGCTCGATCAGCATCTCGAACTGGCTTCCCGCCGTCTGGAAGTGCTGAAAACATCGCAGGATCTGGCCGAACATGTCCGAATCATCATGGGCTATGATGATGAGCTGGCTCTGCTGTCGCCCGGCGATCCCGAAGCCGCCAAGCGCGCCGCGGAAATCAAATCCGTGGTCGATGCCCAGGTAGAACGCATTAAGGATCTGCCTGCCGTCAAGGAACTGATGGAAAATATCGGCCGGCTGCGCGAAGAAGTCGGTCTGCGTGCCGGTTTGAAAAAGGAAATGGACTCGGTGCGCAATCTGCCCGAGACCATCCATAAGCTCATCCGCTCCCGCGGTTTCCGTACCGGGAAGGAACACTATGTGCAAACGCTGGCGCAGAATCTGGCGCTCTTTGCCATGGCCTTCTACGGCAAGACCATCATTTACCGCACGACGGACTTCAAGAGCAACGAATACCGGAACCTCCTCGGCGGCTCTCTCTTCGAGCACATCGAGTCCAACCCCATGCTGGGTTACCGCGGTGTGTCCCGCAATATTCACGACTGGGAAATTGAAGCCTTCAAGCTGGCCCGCGGCATGTACGGCGGTTCCAACCTGCAGATGATGCTGCCCTTTGTGCGCACGCTGGAAGAAGCCCGCTCCATGCGCAGCTATCTTGAGCAGGTGCACAAGCTCAAGAGCGGTCAGGATGGTCTCCAGATCATTCAGATGTCGGAATTGCCGTCCAACGCCATCCTTGCCAAGCAGTTCATTTCGGAATTCGACGGTTTCTCCATCGGATCCAACGACATGACGCAGATGGTGCTGGCTACGGACCGCGACAACGCCTGCCTGTCCCACATTTATGACGAAGAAGACCCCGCCGTTGTCTGGGCTATTCTGGTCAGCATCTTTGCAGGTCAGAAGTACCGCAAGAAGGTCGGCTTCTGCGGTCAGGGCGTTTCCAACAGCGTCATCCTGCGCGGGCTTGTTGCCATCGCCGGTATCGTTTCCGCATCTGTCGTGCCGGACACCTACTTCCAGACGGTTCTGGATATTGCCGCCGTAGAAAAGGAAAACATTCCCACGGCCAAGCTGGGAACCTGGCTGGGTGAACAGCACCACAAGCGCCTTGCCGCGCTGATGGAAGAAAGCGGCTACGGGCACATCCTGAAGAAGTTCACGGAACCCAAGGATATTCAGGAATGGTACGAAGGGGAGTTGCAGCGTCGTCACGAGCAGCTGCGCGAACACCTCGATACCCCGAAGGAAAGCTTCTACCGCACGGAATTGCAGACCTTCCGTTCCACGTTCCACAAGCCGGTCATCTATGCGACCTGGGATTGGAACAGCACCGTGGAAGACGCTCTGCATCAGGCCGGCTTCGCCAACTTTGAAGAACAGGCCGCGGCTTTGGAAGAATACCGTACCATCAAGTTCTAAAAAATACCGCAGGGAAGGGAAGTCCGCTCGCATGAGAGCGGCCCCTTTCCCGTCGGCTTCCATCATCCCTTTACAAAAAAGCGGCGTACTCCTGTTATGGAGAACGCCGCTTTTTTATTATTTTTTTGTAAGTTTTCTCTTTCTGTCGTTTCGCGGAAAAAACGCGGTTTTTCCGCTCACTTTGACTTTGGGCCGGGCGGGGCCTGTGCTTCCTGCCGAGGAAAAAAGCAAGGGCTTTTATTCCCGCTCAAGACAGCGCGTCTTTTCCCGGAACGGGAGCATTCATCTCTATTTTGTTGAAGTTTTACTTTAAAAAACAACAGAAAAATCTTTCTATGCCGCAAAATCACCTCAAAATGGCCCAGAATGCAAAAAGTCCTCTTCCAAAGAAAAACACTCACGCTTGCTCTTTTTAAAGGCTTAAAATGGATGATTCAAAGAAGCCCCCGAAAGCTCGGATCCTTCCTATCCAGAGTATTTTCAGTTTGAAATGCTGAGCGTTTCAAAACCTACGACCTGTCGTTTCACAGAAAAAACGCATTTTCCCGAGAAACAACAGACTGGACACCGGTGTACACCGTTTCGCGTTTTATACCCTTTTCAAAGACACAACGCTTCGGGGGCCGAACTCACTATCAAAAGCTATATTTCTCTGGTGATGGCACGCCCTAAAACTAAAATCGAATTTCACAACACCCTTAGGTGTCTGTAAGCTGGTTTGGTGCTCTTTCCTCTCAAGAGTCAGCGTCTTTTGGGGAGAAAGAGGACTAGAGCATTTTCAGTTTGAAATGCTTTGCATTTCAAACCATACGGCCTGTCGT
>CAMBWG010000026.1 GCA_945871415.1 uncultured Desulfovibrio sp. | reverse complement strand
CTGCCTGCAGGTATTCGGCGCCATGCTCCAGAGCCAGCTGCAGGCAGCAGATGCGGGAAAGTTCATCATCCGTCAGCGCAAGGATCAGATCGCAACAGCCCAGAAGCCGCCTTTGCCGTTGAGAGGCCATATTGATGTCGGCCTTGCAAAGACGAATTGACGCCTTTGTGCCAATACTGCTGCAGGCCCGCCGCACGACAGCGGAAGCGACGTCCACCTTGAAACGCCCGATGTCCTTTCGCCGGAGACCCGACAGTCTGTTCAGATTGACAAGTTCCACCCTGTCGGGATCCATGAAAACAAACTGACGAAACCCGCTGCGGGCCAGCTGTTCCGCAACAGGCAGGCCAACGCCCCCAAGCCCGACAATCCCCACGCTCAGACCGGCAACGGCATCTGCAAAGCCCCTTCCGAATGCACGCTGCCGATCCAGAGCGGGAAGCTCCCCACCGCCCGCCTCAGGCGAAAACACGGTCTGGAGCCCGATGCGAATCCGGCACTCCTCGCGGGCCCGACCGCACCAGACCCGGGCTTGCGGATGGGTTCCCCTGGCGCAGACAAGGCTGATCAGAAGGGGCTGTCCCTGACGGCGCAACCAGTCATGCAGCAGGGCCTCCGACTTGTTGTCGTACTCGCTGAAGTCCGACAGTCCCGCCGGATGCGAATGAAGGTGTACGGGAACAAGTCCGAACTCGGCAGCCTTTGCACTGATGACATTGATACGCGAGGACTCCTCACGGGACAGCCCCACACCCGAGGTATGGCGGTAGTCGAACGTATCCTCCGCCATACCGATACACTCCTCCATGACATAGCGGATACCCGTCAAGGTCCGGCAGGGACGCGCAAGACCCGCGATAAAGCCTTCCGCCCCGTCAGGAGGAAAAAGCATCGGCTGCAGCCGCGCCCACATACCGACAGGAATGACGAGTGTGCGCCGCATGGTGCTACCCCTTCAGGTTTTCGTTGGTGAACATGGCGAAGACGCAGGTCACGTAGCTGAGCAACGTGTGCCTGCCGGGGGTCCAGCCGTCGACCACGCCGCAGAACCACTGCCAGCCATACGCGGAAAGATCGGGAGCGCCGTGATAGCTGCGATCAAACAGATGCGCCCGATCCAGCGTGCCGCTGTTAGCCCCCTTGCGCAGGTAAAAACCGATGGGGCTCGTCGCGGGATAGGTCGCCGGAAGAAGGATCATGGCATCCGTACGGATACCCCCGGCAAGAATGAGCCCCTTCATCTTGATGGCCCAGCCCCAGGAAGTCATTTCCGGTTCGGGAACCGCTCCGAAGCCGCTGCTGTGCAGTTCCTCCACTTCATGACGCAGGGCGGGCGGCAACTTCTGATTTTCGGAACGGACCGGGGCGACAGGAGACGGCGCGGGAGCGGACGCGCCCCTTACCTGACTGAGGAGAGCCCCCAAAAAGGCCGCCTTGGTGATGGTCGGTCCGGCCACGAACGTCGTTCCGGGGCTGTGAGGCACATCTTTCTGCCCCTTCTTCACGGGGCGGGCGATGCGGGTACCGTTCTCCACCTTGACGGCATACAGGGTTTCGTCCTGCTTGAGGCCGAGCGAATTGGCCAGTTCATCATAAGACGTACGCCCGTAGGACCTGGCACGCACGATCAGACCATGCTCATTACGACGCAAAGAAGACATATCCGCCCCCTAGTTCTTCAGGCTGTTCAGAATCTCGTCCAGATCCGCCACATTCACGGCGACCCGCTTCAGGTCGCTGGCCAGCATCGAAGGCGAGGCCACGACTTCCGTGCGGATACCCTCCCTGCGAAGCGCCTCCACCATGGGCGCGTAGTCGCCGTCCGCAGCCACCAGGGTGACAAAGTCCGGACGCAGCTTCATGGCCATAATCAGGGTCGTGATCATCAGCCGCTGGTCGTCGCTCTGCTTGAAGCCGCTCTGGCTGCTCTGGCTGCGCTTCGCGGGACATGCGATGACGCTTGCGCCCTGCATCTCAAGTGCATAACGTTTCTTTTCGAACTGCATGTTGACTTCCGCCACGGCTTCCGCCGAATCGTTTTCGGGGACGCGCTTCTGCAGCGTGCAGAGCACTTCGATGACGTCCACATCGCCCTGACCGCAGAGTTCCACAAACGACTTGAGCGGGAAGTAGGGGAAGCCGTGTTCCTTGGTGGCGCGGAGTTCGGCGGGGATCAAATCGATGGCAATGAGCTTTTTCATTGTTTTTTGCTCCTTATCTCTGACAAAAAGATTGACGGTGTTTTTTACGAGGACCAGATTCCGCCGGAGTGCCTCTCACTTCCGGCAAGTTCAGTCATAGAAAATCCCGCAGGGGATAAAAACGAAAATAAAACGAGCGAAAAAGCATGGGCTCCCCCCGGCGGAGAACAAAAAAAGGGCCTCTTCCCCAAAAGGCCCCTTACAAAGAAAACTTCAAAAACAAATAATTTCAAATAGATATTACATCAAAAAAAATGAATGAAAAAATGTAGAAAAAAGGGAAGCAGGATACAAAGATACATGTCCGGCCCGGAGGCAGAAAAAATTCCGCCACGCTCAGCGCACAAAAGATTGCGGAAGAATTTCAAAAAAGAGCAGGCAAGAAATCCATGAGCGAAAAAACAGAAAACCGGCCGTCAGACTTTTTTAGAGAATCTTCAGTTTGAAACGCGTTGCGCTTCAAAGCATACGACCTGTTGTTTCGCGGAAAAAACGCGTTTTTTCGCTCACTTCGGGCCGGACGGTGCTGTGCCGCCGCCTCGCGTTTTACCTTTTTCAAAGGTAAAACGCTCTAAAAAAGAGTATAATCAGGAGTAGAAAAGTGATGTTGCCAGGCATATTACAAAGAATTTGTGATCTTCTTCCTTATTATGGCGAAGACGAAGCCACGTTCTGCCTGTCGGAAAAAAGTCTTCATGACGATCTGCTGCAACGCTTTCCCAGTGCCGATCCGGAAATCAAAACAACCATAGCATATTGTCGCATGCTTTTATCTCTTTCAGGAGTTCTGGATTCCCATCATCTGAAACGCGGAGAATGGCGGTTTATCTCCTATCCCGCCAGAACCGCGGCAGTTTCGACGCTGCGTCTGCTGCTGCGTACAACCAGAGAAAACGACTTCTCCATCATCCCTCGCGAATTCTGGACGGATCCGGGGAAAAATACGACATATCTGCGTCAACTTCTTGAAATATTGTCCAAAAGCCTCTCAAGCGACAAAAATGAACCCGCGGTTCGCATCAGTCATGTGTCCTTTGCCCTGCTGCGCTGCGGCGACTACTTTCTCTGTCACAATCGGGAACTGGATGACCACGATCCCGACAGGAACAAGGGCGATCTGGTACTCCCGGGGGGGCGCCTGACCATAAGCGATCTGCCGCAGGACCTCTCCCAGGAAACCAAACTTCGTCTGCTCTCCTCTCCCGAAGGTCTTGGCGAGTATGCCGCACAGGCGCATGAACGCGCCCTGCACCGGGAACTGGCCGAAGAGCTCGAACTTACTCCCGACATGTATGAAAGCGAGGAATTGTCTCACTTCAAGCCGTATCGGGGCTGTCACGGAGGGGGCAACAGGCATGCATGGACGGACACGATTATCCGGCTCTATAAAATAAAAATACGTCCTGAATACGCGGCTCGTCTTCAAAAATATTTTGATATGCAGCACGCACGATACTGGGCTTCCGCAAAAGAACTCTGGGAATCCCGCAATGCTCTTGGGGCAAAAATTTTCTTTGACGCCTGCCGGGAAAACCTTGCCTCCGAGGAAGAGTTATCTGCCGCATGGGAAAGTTTTCCGTTTCTTCAAAAGACTTTCTCTCCCCAGAAGTATATGAGTTTGTCCGGCGATACGACACTGTCTGTCACGACGGGACGCTGCCAGAACACGCACAAGAGCGGTCGCCCCCCAATTTCGCCAACCGTATCTCTGAGTGAAGAACAGAGCCAGCTGCTCCTGGCACTCGGCATGGCACAGAGAAGCCTGGTGCCGCCAAGAGGCCGTCATCTCGAAGAACACGGGCTGTCCCTGCGGCAGGACAGGCCCCGGCAGTGCGAAGTGGCCCTTGGAGGTCTTCTGCTCCATTCGCAGGACCTCCGCGCTATTTACAGCTCTCTGCCCGAAAACATTCGTTCCCTATGCTCCAGTTATCAACGGTACTATATTCTGTGCGTCAGGCTGTACTTCCCCCCGTCTTTTTTCTCCTACAGCATTGAGCAGTCTTCCCTGTATATCCATAGAAAAGAAATTACGCTTCCTCTTCTCGGACTGAGCTGTCCCGCGGTGAGTCTGAAATGCAAGCTGACGGCGGCGGTTCTGGACATCTTTTGCGGTAAACAACGCGAGGGAATCCAAAATACGCTGCGCATGGCCCAGGACAAGCTGAGCAATCAGAAACTGAGCGACAGAGTTAAGGATATCGGCCTTTTCAAACTCTTCGACAACGATGTTATCATCATCGGGCAGAGAACATAGAGCATTTTCAGCCGGAAAACGTCTGACGACGGATCTGAGGCACAGGATATGCCGGACTGTTTTTTCCAAGGCCTGTCTGGACCTGTCCCTTTTTTGCTGGCATGATGCAGCCAACTACCGCACCGGGAAGCGATCAAGGAGGCCTCATGCGAATATTGTTATCCCCGATGTTTTCGTGCCTGCTCCTGATGCTTGCGACAGCGGCGGCTGCCGCAACGGGAACCATGCCGCCCGCATCCGGCGGAGAAAAAACGGCGGTCTTTCCCGCCGAAAATCAGTACTGTCTGGCCTGCCATCAGGGTATCGAACCCACGCGACCGCCGAAATCCGGCATGATGCAGGCCATCTTTGCAAAAGGCAGGGAACTGGGCGATCCCAACGGCTGCGTCGTCTGTCATGCCGGTACTCCCGCGGAAATAAAGGACAAGGATAAAGCCCACAGCGGCGCTCCTGCCGGAAGCAGGCTTACCGCCTTCACGGCAACACCGGGCGCGCTGCAACTCAATGAGGCCACCTGCGGCCAGTGCCACGCGGATCATGTGTATGCGGTCACGCGCTCACACATGAACACCGATGCGGGCAAGATGAAGGCCATCACCTGGAGCTGGGGCATCGGCACCCAGAATCATGATCATAGTTATGGCGATCATGACCTTGACGATCAGGACGGTATGACGCCGCGCTTCGGGACGGATGCCTACAAGAACTACATGCAGGACCTGAGCAGGCGTTTCCCCGGACAGTTCCCCCAGAAGCTGCAACAGATTCCGGAAGTGGATATGGCGAAGCTGGCGGAACAGCCCGAGCAGGCCGCCTTTACCTATCTGCGTAACTGCAATGCCTGTCACCTGAGCGGCAAAGGCTATCAGGACAGAGGGCATTTCCGGGGCGCAGGCTGCGCAGCCTGCCACACGCTTTACAGTAACGAAGGCTACTATGAAGGGGGAGACAAGGCACTGCCCGGGGATCGCCCCGGCCATCTCATGACGCATGCCATGCAGGGCACGCGCAATTCCGTAACAACGGTCAACGGCGTGTCGTTATCCGGCATTCAGGTCAACACCTGCGCGGCCTGCCATGCGGCGGGTCGGCGCATCGGTCATGCCTATCAGGGACTTATGGCCTTTGGACATGGCGATCACCGCGGCCCCTTTGATGAAAAGGGCAATCCCCAGAAGGCCAACGGCGGTTACGTGTTCAAGTTTATTCGCGAAGATGTGCATTTTGCGCTCAAGGACATCAACGGCAAACCGGCGGGACTGCTGTGCCAGGATTGTCATCTGACCACATCCATGCACGGAAACGGTAATATCGGCGCGACCACGCTGGCGACCATTGAAGTGGAATGTGCCGATTGTCACGGAACCCCGGACAAGTATCCCTGGGAACTGCCTCTGGGCTATGGCGACGAATTCGGCAGGCCTCTGGACTGGAACAAGCCGCGCGGCATGAGTCGGGAAGCCATGAAGGTCACGCAGGATTTTGCCGACACGGCCCCGGCTGAAGACGGCTATCTGCTTTCCGCCCGCGGTAATCCCTTCGGCAATGTGGTGCGCCGCGGCAACAAGGTCATCGTGCATTCGGCCAACGGCCATGATTTTGAGCTGACGCCCCTCAAGGCGCTGCATCAGGCCGGCCGCTGGGCCAATCCCGCCCGTGCCGTCACGGCAATGGTCGGCGTGCGTCGCCATATGGAAAAGCTGGAGTGCTACGCCTGCCACTCCACCTGGGCGGCCCAGTATTACGGTTATCAGTATACCGTGGATTACAGGCAGCGTTCCACGGACTGGCTGAAGACGGCGGAACGGCAACTGCCGGACGGCAGCCCGGCCGATCGCAAGGGGCACATGAGCGATCAGCCCGGCGCTCCCACCTCCTGGGACTACAGCCATGTGCGCTGGGAAAATCCGCCGCTGGGCGTCAATGGAGAGGGCCGCGTCACGCCTCTGGTAGGCGTCATTCAGACGGTGGGCACCGTCATCGGCCCTGACGGCAAGACCCTCGCATGGAACAAGGTCGCCAAGACCGGCGAAGGCTATAACGCCATGGAGCTTGCCCCGCTCAATCCGCATACGTCCTCGCGGGAAAGCCGCAACTGCGCGGACTGCCACGGCAATCCGGCAGCCATGGGCTACGGCATTGACGAAGGCCGATATGGACAGCAGCCGGAAAAAACGCGCTATGCCGACGTGCGTACCCCCGACGGGCGCACGGTCAGCCGCTTCACGCAACCGCAGCTTCAGGCCATCAGGGGGCTGCACGGCGATTTCATGCAGGTACTGCGTACGGACGGCACGCAGGTGCAGACCGTGGACTCGCACTGGCCCGATTCCATGCCGCTGACGCCTGAACAGCGCAAGGCGCTGGAACGCAGCGATACCTGCCTTGCCTGCCATCAGGATATTCCACAGGGAGCCATCCCCATTGCCATGCTGGGCAAGATGGCGGAAGTGCTCGATCTGGATTTTGCTTCGCCGCAGGCGCATGCCGATCTGTTGCGCGAAAACAATATTCTCATCTCCTGGGTCAAGGGGCTGGCCATTGTGGCCGGTATTCTGGCCCTGCCCGTCCTTATCTGGTTCATCCGGCGGCGGCGTAACAGCCGCGGCTAGCATCTCGAACTGAAAAGAAACCCGCCGGCGTTGTCGGCGGGTTTCTTCGTCAGGGCGTTTCAACTTTGAAAAAGGTAAAACGCGAGGCGGCGTCACGGCGCCGCCCGGCCCAGAGTGAGCGGAAAAACCGCCCTTTTTCCGCGAAACGACAGGCCGTATGGTTTGAAATGCAAAGCATTTCAAACTGAAACGGCTCTAAAGGCTGCTCCGCGCAGCCCCACGGATGCGGAAAGAAATTCTCCGGCCCGGCACATCGAAATAAAAAGTCGTCGTATGAGGATTTGACGCAGACACAGTGCACACGATAGGATCAAAGGAAGAAACCGCAGTGCCCGTGCGTATGTTCCGGCTGGAGCTGCCAGCTTCCCTCCGCTATTCGCCAGTGGCGCAGGACGCCCCCTGAATCTGTCATGACGCGAAATGCGGCTTGCCGCCGCTGCAGCCTGCGGGCTACGCAAGACTTTCCCATAGAGCGTTTCAGCTTTGAAAAAGGTAAAACACGAGGCGGCACAGCGCCGCCCGGCCAAAAGAGAACGGAAAAACCGCGCTTTTTCCACGAAACGCAGAGGCCGTATACTGAAAATGTTCCAGAAAAAGGCGGGCATACTCTGATGCGCCCCGCCCCCACAGAAAAGAAGCGTAGACATGATTCGTACCACCCTGTCCTCCCGTTTTCTTATTCCTCTTTTTGTTGCCGCGTCATTGCTGCTCTGCGGTTTCTGGCTCTATCGCCATGCCGTACAGCAGGAGCTGCGCGAAAACATCAGCACAACGCTGGAAGGTATCAGCGAGCAGGGAACGCTGTCCTTGCAGGCCGTGATCACGGGTCATCTGCGTCTTCTTCGCCATGTGTCCCAGCATGCGGGCCCCGTGTTCCTGCAGGATCATGAAAAGGGAGCGGAACGTCTGGCTTTTGCCGCTGCCGCATACGGCTACAAGCGCATGAGCTTTTTTCTGGCGGACGGAACCTGCGTCACCAGCGACAGAGTAAAGATCCCTTTGCAAAGAATGGGACTGGATGCGGCTCTGGAAGGCAGAGATCTCGTAACGGACACAATTTTTGATCGTACCGACGGGCTGCCTATTAATATTTATGCCGTGCCTCTGATTCATGACGGCAAAACCGTCGGCGCCCTGACGGCCACCCGGAGCCATGAGGATTTTCGCCGGCATCTTTCGCTGCAATTCTGGAAAGATCAGGCCAGGGCTCTTGTAATCAGCAGCAGGGGCAAGGTCATTGTCATGCCCGAGGACGGTATCGACGGTATCAGCCCTTCAGATAACTTTTTTGAAAAGCTGCGTCAGAACAGCCGCAACGAGGCGGCTATCGCCACCCTGGAAGGTATGATTGCCGAAAAAAAGCGTGGTACGGTTCTGCTGCATGCGCCTCAGGGCGGCAAGGACGACGCGCGCTACGTTCATGCCATACCCGCGGGCATCAACGACTGGTACCTGCTGACGGTCTTTCCGGCCGAACTCATGGAAGAGCGCCTGCAGACAATCATGAACGATACCATGATGCTGGGCCTGCTGCTTCTGCTCTGTTTCGGTGTGCTGGCCGCGCTGGTCATACACTCCATGAAACGCAATGCCGATGTGCTGCGCCGCATTGCCTTCGTGGACGCCATAACGCAGGGGAATACCTTCATACGCTTCATGAATCTGGCGCAAGCCGCCCTTGAGCAGGAGCCGCACGAAACATGGGCGGTCATCTCCCTTGACATAGATAATTTCAAGCTGGTGAATACCCTGCTCGGCAGCGAAACAGGCACAAAAACCCTGTGTGACATTCACAATACGCTGGAAGCCTGGGCCCGAAAAAATCAGGGGATTTCCGGGCGGCAGAGCGGCGATATCTTTGTGGCCTTTGTACCCTTCCACGGGCAGAAGGAACTGGAAGCGGCATTGAAGGAACTGTGCGCATCCATCATTGCCATTCAGGTGGACAGCGACGATACCTACCGTATGTCGCCTTCCATCGGCGTGTGCCTGCTGGACAAGGCAAATACCGAACCCCGCCGCCTGGAAAACAAGGTGGACTGCTCGACGCTCGCCCGCAAAACGGTCAAGGGCAAGCACGATCGGCTCTATGCCTTTTTTGACGCGGAAATGCAGCTGGCCATCATCCGCAACAAAACCATCGAGAATCGCATGGTCGAGGCGCTGGCCTGCGGCGAATTTGAAGTCTACTTCCAGCCCAAATACGACGCCAGGACAGAACGTCTGGCCGGGGCGGAAGCGCTCGTGCGCTGGCGTACCGCCGACGGCAGCTTTGTTTCTCCCGGCAGCTTTATTCCGCTGTTTGAAAGCAACGGCTTCATCCTTAATCTTGACCGCTATATCTTCTCCTGCACCTGCCGTCTCATCCGCCAGTGGCGGGGGCAGGGGCTGACCATCCCGCCAGTTTCCATCAATATCTCGCGGCTGCACCTGCATGATCCGCAATTTGTGGAAAATTATATCAAAACAATGCGGGGATATGGTATCGGCGGTTCGCAGGTTCAGCTTGAAATAACCGAAAGCGCCTTTTTCGAAGATGAAAAACTGCTTTCGGGAGCCATAGCCCAATTCCATGCTCACGGCGTCAAAATCCTGATGGATGACTTCGGAACGGGCTATTCTTCCATGTCCATGCTCAAGTCGCTTGATATGGACGGCATCAAACTGGATAAAAGCTTCCTGTCCGATGTCGGTTCCGCCCGCAGTGAAAACATCATCAAAAGTCTTGTGAGCCTGTGCCATTCGCTTGGCATGGAAACCACCATGGAGGGTGTGGAAACCGAAGAACAGGTCAGATTTGTACGCAGTATCGGCGCGAACCTGATTCAGGGCTTCTATTTTTCACGCCCCATCAATGCGGAAGCCTTTGCGAAACTCCTGCGCTCATAAAGCGTTTTGCCTTTTCAATGGTAAAAGGCTCCGGTCAAAAATCAGAGCGCTTCAACTTTGAAAAAGGTGAAACGCGAGGCGGCGACACAGCGCCGCCCGGCCAAAATTGAGCGGAAAAAACAGGCTTTTTCCACGAAGCGACAGGCCGTATGGTTTGAAAGGCACAGCGTTTCAAACTGAAAACACTCTGAAAGTACGCCTATCCTTGCCGTAACATAAAAGGAACACCATGATTACCAGACTGCATATCAACAAGTACAAATGCCTGCGGAACGAAAATATGGAGTTTCGTCCGCTGACTGTTCTTGCCGGAACAAACAGTTCCGGCAAATCTTCCGTCCTGCAGGCAATTCTTTTGCTGGCACGCAACTGCAATCCCGGCAATCGTGAGCGCATGTATGATCTGATCAGCAAGCATCAGGAACTCAACTGCGATGTCAGCCTGACGCTGGACAGCTCGACCTATCATTACCGTAACGGCGACCCCGCCAACAGCGAAGCCGATATTCTGCGTATAGAAAATTCCCTGTATTTTCTCGGTGCCAACCGCATGGGCGCGGAAGATATCGCCAGACTTTCGCCGGAATACAAGGTTGGCAATCTGGGAGAATTTCTGTTCGGAACATTCACCCGCAATCAGAACAAGCCCGTCCCCATTTTTGCATCAGAAGAGGAAATAGAGGCTTTCACAAGGGATTACAGCCATATTTGCCAGGCCTTTCCCTCCGATTACAATATGGAAACGGAAAAAGGCATGGAATATGTCTATTACAGAAAAAGAAAGGAAACCTTTTCCTGCAATATCGGCCTGTGGCTTTCCTATATCACGGAAGTACCTCTTTTTCTGGCGGCGCGCCCCATTACCCCGGATCTGACGAACATCTTCTTTGTACAGAACAATATGAAGAAGGAAATCAGTCCCTTCAACCTCGGATCGGGCATGAGCTATCTGGCCAAGGTGCTGATCCTCTGTTTCCTTGCCAAACCGGGCGACGTCGTCATGATCGAGAATCCTGAAATCCATCTCCACCCGCGCGCCCAGTCCCGGCTGGGAGAGTTCTTTGCCTTCATGGCAAGCAAGGGGGTGCAGCTCGTCGTCGAAACCCACTGCAAAGACATCCTGAACAGCCTGCACTACCAGCTCTATGCGGAAACCTTGAAGGCGGATGACGTCATCATCTACTACAAGGCCAACTCGGAAAAACCCTTCCAGCTTCTCAACAGCAGCGACATATGAGCAATTTCAGTTTGAAATACTTTGCATTTCAAGCCATACGCCCTGTCGTTTTGCGGGAAAAGCGCTATTTTCCGTTCACTTTGGGCCGGGCGGCGTCGTGCCGCCTCGCGTTTCAACTTTGAAATGAGAGGAAACTCTCGATTCATATGCCGCAATCGTTGCCGTTTGTATTTCTCAGCGCGCCATTTTGATAGCGGCAGATAAGGATATTCTTTTTACATCTCAAAGTTGAATTGCTCTAGTGTCTCTGAAATACGAAGAGTCGGACAGCCCGCCGTATGGCGGACTGTCCGACTCTGTTCTTTCTGAAGCTCCGGGGGACGATTACCGGAAGGAAATCGTCGGCATTGCCGTAGCGCAACATCTACCCTGATAAAGCGCGCTGGGGAGGGGTGGGGGTCTGGGGGAGGGGACCCCCTCTCGCGCCAGCAGAGGGGTTCCCCTCCCCCGGAAGTACGCCTAAAGCATTTTCACGCTTCGTATTTCAAACCATACGGCCTGTCGTTTCTATGTTCCTGAAGACAGCTTTTTCAACGTCTTTTTGAAGATATCAAAATCTATGGGTTTGGAGATGTGGGCGTTCATGCCCGCTTCCGTTGTGGCGGAAATATCCTCGGCAAAGGCGTTTGCCGTTACGGCGATAATCGGAACCGTCGCGGCATCCGGGCGATTCAGGGCCCGGATGGCCCGGGCGGCATCGCAGCCGTTCATTTCCGGCATCTGCATGTCCATAAGGATGGCCGTAATGGAGTGAGGTTCGGACTCCTCGAAACGGGCCACGGCCTCGCGTCCGTTGACGGCGGGAATAACCCTGGCTCCCATCATCTCCAGCAAATCCGTGGCAATTTCCATATTGAAGTCGTTGTCTTCAGCCAGCAGCACGGATTTGCCTTCCAGCGAATACCCGTCGTCTTCGTCCGCTGTTTCCGTATTCTTGTCGCCCTGCCCCTGCAATGCCTTCAGGGGAATGGTCATGGTAACGGTCGTGCCCGCGCCCTGCTTGCTGGAAACGGCAATATGTCCGCCCATCTGCAGGAGGATGCTTTGCACAATGGGCATGCCCAGTCCTGTTCCGGGAATTCCCTTGGCGCCAAGATTTTCTTCACGCTCGTAGGGGACAAAGAGCTTTTCGAGAAACTCCTCGGACATGCCCACGCCGGTATCCGCCACGACAATCTGATACTTGGCATGCTCCGTGCCCTCAACCTGCTTGACATCCATGCGGATGCTGTCGCCCCCGCGGGAATACTTGAAGGCATTGGAAAGAATGTTGTTCACGACCTGACTCAGGCGCATGGGGTCGCCTTCGACCATATCGTTCTGAATATCAAAGACAAGGGAGAATTTCTTTTCTTCCTCCTCAGCGTGCATCTTGAAGGCTTCGCAGCAGGCCGACAGAACGTCGCGCAGGTTGAACTCCTTGTTGTCAAAAATGAGCTTGCCCTGCTCGATTTTGGACAGTTCCAGCGCATCGTTGACAAGCCCCAGCAACTGGCTGCTGGAACACTGAATCTTCTGCAGATAATCGTTAATCTTTTCCCTGTCGTCGAGGCTCTTCAACGCCAGGGTGGCAAAGCCGATGATGGCGTTGAGCGGCGTGCGCATGTAATGCGACATATAGGAGAATAAACGACTCTGGGCCTCGTTGCATAACTTCAT
>CAMBWG010000025.1 GCA_945871415.1 uncultured Desulfovibrio sp. | reverse complement strand
AGTGCCTCGGCAAGGAACTGCGCCAGAATATCGGCATCGGAACCGCCCATGGCCTTTTTGAGGCCCACTTCGCGGGTGCGTGCGCGCACAGCCGCAAAGGTGCCGTACCAGATACCGAATCCCCCCAGCATCAGGGAGGCGGCAATGCCCAGCCAGAGCAGGGCTTCCACCCACATGAAGGTCGCCTTGATGCGTTCCAGCTGATCGGCCTGCGTGGCAATGACAAGATAGGGCGCATCCTGTATGGCATGCACGGTCTGCGGAATGAGCTGCGTCAGCGGCGGCACGTCTTCCCAGCCGATGCCGCGCACAAAAAGCCGTGATATGCGGCCGTCGCCCCAGTTGCGGTCAATCATCGTCGTTGTCGGAAGAAAACCGCCCTGACGCCAGTCTCCCAGCATAACGCCGCTGACGACGCCCACGACTTCAAAGATGTCGTTGCCCAGCGTCAGCAGCTTGCCCATGGCATTTTCCGCAGATCCAAAGAGATCATCCGCCGCCTCGTTGCCAAGCACGCAAACCCGGCGATGCAGGGCCTGATCCTCCGCGGAGAAAAAGCGCCCGGCCACAATATTCAGAGAAAAAACATCAAAGAAATTCTCGTCGACGCCGAGCATCCCCACAGTCAGGCGGCGCTCCCCCACCCGCATGGGGAAAAAATGCGAAGTGCGTATCGAGGAACATACAAGCCCCACGCCGGGCAGCTTGCGAATGGCCTCGACAGTCTCTGGATAAAACTCCCGCAGAGGCTGGCCGGGGTACTGCCCGTCATCCATATAGACCCGGATGACATTGACCCCGCCCATAAGCACCATGTCCTGCCCGACTTTATACCGTATCTCCTGCCCCAGTACCGACAGCGTGATAAAGGCGGTAATGCCGAGCGCGATGGACAGAATGACGCCAAAACCGCGCTGACGCACGACCTGACGCAAACTGACGCGAAAAAGATCCGATGCGGCTATCATAAAACCCTACCGATGGCGAAACCGCGCTGTTGAAAGTGAGAAAAGAACGCGCCACGGGCGACAAAGACAGCGGTTCCGCCCGCCGCGCCCGTTCCGCCGGGACATACCGCCGGGCGGCAGTTCACACGGCCTCCCGACGATCGTGCACTACGTCGGAATGTCATTGACGCCGCATCTCCAGAACGCGGCCTCCACGCCCCACCCGATACCAGATGCCGTGCCAGAGGATGCCCCGGGCCGGAATGGTGCGCAGATAGACTTCCGCAAAAAGCGCGGCGCTCAGAACATAGGCCGCCAGCCAGCGCCACAGGGAGCCCGGGGCGCAAATCTGGCAGCGCCAGCCGTGCAGCAGGAGCGTCAGCCACAGCAGCAAAGCAAGCGCCGGCAGCCCCGTTGCAACGGGCACCATGCCGCAAAGCATACCGATTACGGCCACCGCGGCCACCGCCGGCGGCAGAATCATCACCAGAGGCAGAAGCCCCAGCAAAAGCCACTGCGACGGCACACAGAATTTCAGGAACAGCACCTGCCGATCCATCCAGGCGCGCCAGACGCGGAAGGAGTGATGTTCCGCCTCCGTATGCAGCAGAGCCCCGGGACTCAGGATCACACGCTTGCCCAGACCCGGAAGCAGCCCTGCCAGCGAACAGTCGTCCACGACGTTTTCCTGCCAGAAGCGCCGCAGCCCCATATGTTCAAATACGCTGCGCCGTATGCACATGGCGCCTCCCCACGGCTGGGTGAAGGACGGCGTCAGCCCCTGCAGGTAACGCATGAGCTGTACGCAGAAAGCATACCCCAGCGTAACCAGCGAATTGTCCCGCGGCAGGACCGTATGATAACCGGTGCTGAAATCGCTCTGGCCGTCCGCAACCGGCGCGGCCAGATGCCGGGCAAAATCAGGGCGGGCAAGATGCGTGCTGTCGCAAAACAGCAACAAATCCACAGTATCGCCCGCCGCGGTTATCCCCGCAAGACTGTTATGATTCTTCTGCCCGCAGTCTTCTGCCTTCCCGGCAACCACATGGCGCAGGACCGGAAAATCCTTTTGCAGTTCGCGCACCAGCTTTGCCGCCGGCTCGTCCTCCGTGGCAGTCACAAAAATGGGCAGCAGCCCCGGATAATCCTGCATCAGCAGACTGCGCAATGCCGCCTGCATCATGGGATGCTCTCCGGCAGCCGGCACAATCAGCGCCGCCGAGGGCCAGCGCTTCCGCCGGGGAGCCGCCAGCAGGCTTTCCCGGTTCAGCCGTCCCCCGGTTCGCAACAGCCACAGCAGCAGCAGACATTGCATAACGCCGCCGATCAGCAGGAACCATAGCATAAGCACAACCTCGAATGCAGCAAGATCAGAAATTCACACAGGGCTTGCCAGACGGGACAAAGGCCGCCCGCAAGCCGGGTCTACAGGGGCGCGCAGTCGCCGCTGACGCGCCCCGACGTATCCCGCACGGCATCGAAAGAAAATTTCATGCCGTTTGCCAGACGCAGCGAGCCCTGCACCGATGTCGGCGTTGCATGACGGGCTTCCAGCTTGTGACCGGACGAGTGCGACACGGCAATGACGCCGTTTCGTTCCGTACCATAGAAATGATAGGTATCCACCTTGCCGGAGCGCTGGCGCAGCAGCAGCACGCCGCGTGCCTTGCCGTCCGGCGCCACGCACATGGCTGCCCGGAAGGTGGAAGAATACATTTTACCTTCCCAGACTTCGCTGCGCTCCGCCTTGCCGGCGTCGGCCGCGGCCTCAACCGCAGGTCCGCAGGCGCAACCCAACAACAGGACCGCAAGGCCAATCGCCGCTTTCCCGAACTTCATCCCCGCCCCGCACATTTTTCAAACAGAGTTTCATGCGCCGCCACCATGGCGGCAAAGGAAAAGGCCTTTTCCACACGCTGCCGCCCGTGCCGCCCCAGCTCATCGCCCAGAGAAGGAGTATCCAGCAGCCGCAGCAGATTACCCGCCAGAGCTTCGGCATCGCCCGCCGGACTCAGCAGACCGCAGCTCCCGTCATCCAGCAGATGGGGAATGCCTCCCACCTGCGTGGCGCACACCGGCAGACCGCAGGCCATGGCTTCCAGAATGACATTAGGTTGTCCCTCCCGCACCGAGGACAGCGCAAAGATGCGCGCACCGTCATACCAGGGACGAACATCCGCTGTGCCCGGCGTAAACAGGATGCCGTCATGCACCGGAGAAGCCGCCGCTATCGTCTTCAGTTCCGCTTCGCGCGGCCCGTCGCCCACAAGCCGCAGCACGGCAGCGGGATGGCGTTCGCGCACCAGAGCCAGAGCCCGGAACAGCGTTTCATGATCCTTGTCTCCGGCCAGCCGAGCCACACACAGTATTTCCGGCGGGCGTGCCGAGGGCGGGAGAGCCGTCGGCGCGAACCGTTCCGTATCCACGCCATTGGGAATATAATGGAGACGAGACGCCGGAACGCCCAGCTTCTGCAAAACATCGCGCAGGGCAAGGGAATTGCAGATCATGGTCTGGGTCAGCCGCCACAGCCACCGCTCATGCTGCCGCCGCGGGCCGCCGCCGCCACGCACGGTTCCCACGACGCACGGAAGCCCCAGCAACTTCCCCCAGATCCGACACCAGATATTGGGCAGCGCGGTTCCCGGCAGGACAATATCCGGGCGCAGGCGCGCCAGCTCCCGCCGCAGCGCCCAGAAGAACAGGGGAGGCACGCGACGCCCCGTCCCCAGATGGATCAGGGGAATGCCCGCTTCGTGCGCCAGCGCATCCATATCCGTCGCGCCGGTCAATGTTATCATAGTGGGAGAAAAACGCTTCCGGTCCAGGCGACGGGCGAGCTCCAGCAACTGCCGCTGCGTCCCCCCGAAACAGAGATCTTCCATGACAAAGACAATAGAAAGAGGTACAGGCATGCCGCATTCTCCCGCATCATGCCCATTTTGGCAAGCTCCCGTCTTGCCATTGTCCCCGGCAGTACCTACACTCTGCCCATGCAAACATCTCCATCCCCCCTGCGCGTCGTGGTCAGCCTCGACGTGGAAGAAGAAGGCCTGTTCTCCGGAAGCTATGCCTCCAGAGGTTGCAGCGTCCGTAATGTCGCCCTTCTGCAGCGCCTTGCGCCGCTTTCCGACGAACTGGGTTTTCCGCTGACGCTCTTTTGCGCGCACACCGTTCTGACCGACACCGCAGCCTGCCGCACTCTCGAACAATTGCGAGATCGCCACGGTGCGGAAATCGCCGCCCATCTTCATCACTGGAGCACGCCGCCTCTTGATCCGCAGTCCGGTTCGGGCACGCCGCCGCGTACCCATACGCTGGATCGTGATCTGCTGCGCCGCCGTCTTGCTTCCCTGCTGGAGGCCGGACGCCGGTTCAACGGTGCGCCGCTTACCAGTTTCCGCATGGGACGCTGGGATCTCAAGAGCTGTGTCCGCCCCCTGCTGGCGGAACAGGGGATTACCCTGGACAGTTCCGTGTGCCCGCTGCGCCAGCACAAGGGCGGGCCGGACCATTTTCTTGCCCCGGCTGATCCCTACTGGGTTGACGGAGCAACTCCAGACGGTACGCCACTGCTGGAAGCGCCCATTACGCAGATTCCGCTTCTCCGCCCTCTGCCGGCTCTCTGGCGAACCCTGATCCGCGACATTCCCCGCCGGGACGCTTTCCATTTCTGGGGAGCCCTCAGCGCCAATCCCTTCTGGCATAATACCCGCGTCATGCGCGCGACGGCGCGTCTGCATCATGCGCGCGGCGGCAAAGTGCTGAGCATTTTCTGGCATTCCTCCGAGCTCATGCCCGGCGGCTCTCCCCAGACGCCGGATCAACGGGCCTCCGATGCCCATTTTGAAAAAATCTTCTCCTTTTTCCGCTGGCTGCGCGAACGGCTGCCGGTGCGGGGCGTCACCGCCGCGCAACTCCGCGCCGAAGCCCCCCGCATGGCCTTTCCGCACAGGCCGTCGGGACCGGGAGACTGGTAATGTCCCGCCTGATTCTTGTCCTGCTGGACGGCCTGCGGGCCGCCGCGGCCGACAATCACATGGGCTTTATGGCGGCGCTGACGGAACACGGCGACGCCCGCCGTCTGACATTTGACTGCGCCCTGCCGCCGCTTTCCCGCCCGCTCTATGCAACGCTCATCACCGGGCGCACGCCGGCCGAGCTGCGGTTCTTCCATAACGGAGACGCCCGCCTCTGCCCTGCGCCGACCATCTTTCATCAGGCTCGTGATGCGCGCCGGGTCACGGCCGCTGCCGCCTACTACTGGTTCAGCGAACTCTGTAACCGTACTCCCTTCGATCCCGGGCGGGATCGTCTGACGCTGGACGCGACCCTGCCCATCGGGCACGGACTTTTCTATCAGCGCGACGACTACCCCGACGAAGAACTCTTCCATGACGCCGAAGCCCTTCGCCGCCGCTGCACGCCGGATCTGCTGCTTGTCCACAGCATGAATATCGACAATGCGGGGCATGTCTCCGGCGGCCATGACGCCGCCTACCGTCAGGCGGTACGCGAAGCCGACAGACTTCTCTCCCTCTGGCTCCCCCTCTGGCAGGCCGCAGGCTATGCGCTGTGCGTCACCGCGGATCACGGCATGCATGCCGACGGCCAGCACGACGATCTCATCGATGACGTGCGGCGCGTGCCTCTCTGGCTCATAGGCGACGCCTGGCGCGCCCCCCTCGATGCGCTGGGACACGCCCCCCGGCAAACCGATATTGCCCGCCTTTGTCTTGATGTGCTCGGCGTTCAGGGCGCGTTTTAAGGACAATTCCCGAAAGTTGACTATTCCGGGGGGAAGGAAACCCCGCTGGCGCGAGAGGCGTTTACCTTCCCCCCGGGCCCTCCATCCCTTCCCCGGCGCGCTTTATTCAGAAAATACAACCTTAAGGGGCGCAGCCGCTTTCCTTCAGCGACCGTCTCCCGGACTATGACCATGCGGGGAATCCTTTTGGCAGGATACAAACATGCCCGCTCCGTCAGGCTCCGCCGCATACCGGACAGACTCACCATGCCGAGGAAAGCAGTTCCTCGAAAAGCGTCATGGCCGCGCTGCACTGCCTGTTGCGGTGGCGAACACAGATAACCGCAATCTTGTCTTGTGCTACGGACACAGGCAATTCCACAAGCGTTCCCTCGCACAGCTCCCCTTCCACGGCAAAACGCGGCAGAAAAGAAATGCCCAGATTGGCGGTAACGCTTTTTTTGATCGCCTCAATGCTCCATAATTCTATGGTGGCGCGCAGCGCAATATTTCTGGCGCGAAGATACTGCTCCATACGTTCGCGCCAGATGCTGCGCGGTTCATTGATGACAAAGCTGATATCCTTTTCCTGTCCCGGCGTGATAAAATCCCGCAGTTCCGGCGACAGATCCGGAGACGCCACAACAGCCCCCCCGACCGTTCCCAGATGGCTCACCTCCAGCGTGGGCGGATGCCCCCCGACATCATAATACACCCCCATATCAATATCGCCGGCAAGAATGCCGCTTTTTATATCATGACAGTTCAGGCTGCGCAGCTCAATCCGAACCCGGGGAGCCTGCCGCACAAACTCCGCGAGAACAGGGTGCAGCCTGTAGGAAAGCAGGGATTCAGCAACAGCGACCCGCAACCTTCCGGCAGGCTCCCGCAGCCCGTTACGACAGGCCTCCATTGCCTGCATGGCATGCAGAATGACTTCCATGTGCGGCAGCATGGCCTTTCCGGCCTGCGTAAAGACCATGCGCCTGCCGATACGCTCAAAAAGACGTACCGACAGCTCGTTTTCCAGCTGGCGCACCTGAAACGTCACGGTGGACTGGGAACAGTTCAGGCGCTGCGCGGCCTTTCGAAAACTCCCCTCGGCAAGAATGGCTTGTATTACGGTAATACTGCGAATATCCATCCAGCCTCCCTGATATATCGAAAATATAGAATTTAAATTTTTAATATATCAACTTTTTTACACTATTTTTCCGGGCTATCTTCCTGCGGGAGCGCCCTTCCCCGGGACTTCCGGGACGGGCCCCGCCGTCCCGTCACGAAGGGCTGCTCCCGGGCGCACGCCGTCCGCAAGACACCGCATTTCCCCGGCAACGTCACCACAAAAGAAAAGCGGCACTCCAACGCAGCCCCGATACCAGCAAGGAAGATTCCATGCCCGCATCCATTCTTTCCGCCTTTCTTCTCTTTGCGTTTATTGCCGCCTTTACGCCCGGCCCCAATACCATTCTGGCCCTGAGTATGGGAACCCGTCACGGATTCAGAGGCTGCTTCCGACTCCTTGCCGGAATTTGCTGCGGCTTTTTCTGCGTCATGTTTCTGTGCGGCATACTGACGTTTTCTCTTTCGACCCTGTCTGCGTCATTCATCAGGATCATGAGGTATGTCGGCTGCCTGTATATTGTCTGGCTGGCATGGAAGCTCTTTTCAACCAGAGAGGAGCAGGAAAACGCCTCCAGCACGGACACGGGCTTTATGGCAGCATTTCTGCTTCAATTTCTCAACATCAAGGTTGTAATCTACGGTATGACGGCTTATTCCGCCTTTCTCTTTCCCTGGTATGATGCCGCTGCAACGCTACCGGCGGGGGCACTTGTCCTGACCCTCATCGGCAGCGCGGGCACTGTCGCCTGGGCCTACGCCGGTTCCGTCTTGCGTCACTTGTTTCTCCGGCACGCCAGACTTGCCAATACGCTTATGGCTGTACTGCTGCTTGGCTGCGCGCTTTCCCTGCTCTGCGAAGGGCAATAAAACATTTTACCTTTGAAAAAGATGAAACGCGAGGCGGCGGCGCGGCGCCGCCCGGCCCAAAGTGAGCGTAAAAACCGCGTTTTTTCCGCGAAGCGACAGGCTTGTACGGTTGAAAAGCACTGCGTTTCAAACTGAAATTGCGCTAAAAAACAGGCCGTAAACGAAAGACGCCGCCGCGAATATCGCGGCGGCGTCTTTCCGACGAGAGCGGGCCTGTAAGCCGGGTTTTGTAACGCGCTGAGCGCGTCGATCGTCATTCCTCTAGAAGCGCGGTTGCCCGCGCCCTCAAGCAACCTACCCGGAAGGTATGGCCGGGCCGGCCCCTTCCCTATTTGGTCTTGCTCCGAACGGGGTATGCCGAGCATGCCGCATCGCTGCGGCATCTGGTGGTCTCTTACTCCACCGTTTCACCCTTACCGCTTGCGCGGCGGTTTGCTTTCTGTGGCGCTGTCCGAGGGTCGCCCCTCCTGGACGTTATCCAGCGTCCTGCCCTGTGGAGCCCGGACTTTCCTCCCCGGGCCTTGCGGCCCGCAGCGACGATCCGTCCCGCTCCCGTCGTAAACTCTCAAGCATTTTCAGTTTGAAACGCTGTGTGTTTCAAAGCATACGGCCTGTCGTTTCGCGGAAAAAACGCGGTTTTTCCGCTCACTCTGGGCCGGGCGGCGCAGTGCCGCCGTCTCCCGCATCCCTCTGAAAAAGCGCGCTGGGGAAGGGATGGGGGCTTGGGGGAAGGGAAAACCACCTCGCGCCGGCAGCGACCGGATGGCGGCCGCAGGCCGTGTCCGTTGCGACACAGGAAGCTATGGGCATCGACAGCAGAGACGAGGGGTTTCCCTTTCCCCAACAAATATAAAAGTAGCGCCCTAGTCGTGCAGGGGCTTCGGAGCCGCGGGAACGGTCTCGTTGGGCTGCGAGAAGTGTTCGCACCAGTAAATGAGGCGCTGGCAGTTGGGGCAGCTGAGAATCTGCTGGCCGCGCTGCAGTTCGATGAAGGACTGCGGCGGCACGGCGATATGGCAGCCGCTGCAGATGCCTTCGCGGACCGGCACGATGACGGGATGCTCAAGACGCTTGCGGATAAATTCATAGCGCATGAAAATGGGCTGCGGCACAAGGCGGCTGGCCTCTTCGCGGAGCTTGTCCAGCTTGAACAGCTTGTCATTGCAGATGGCCAGCTTTTCCTGAAGGCCCTCTTCCTTGACTTCCAGTTCGGCCTGCAGGGTGGAGTGCGTGCGATCCAGCTCGGCAAGAGCGTCATTCTGGAGCTGCAGTTCTTCCAGCAGCGCCACCTTCTCTTCCTCGCGGGAACGGTTGATCTTTTCCATGCTGTCCATTTCACGCATCATGGCGTGATAGGAGCGGGCGTCTTCCACCTGCATGAGCTTGTTTTTGCTTTTCTTGATGCGGGCGGAATCATCGTCGATTTCAAGAGCAATGCGCTTCTGCTGTTCCTGCAAATGCGTCAGCTTGTCCAGAATCTTGTTGCGCTGGGCTTCGCTGACTTCGAACTTCTGGCGCAGATCCGCCACTTCGCGGGGAGCGCGCTCCATTTCCTGACGCACGGCGAAGATCTCGTCGTCGACTTTTTGCAATTCCACCAGCTGGCGGATCTGTTCAAGATAGGTCGGGGTGCTCATGCTTACTCCTCAAAAACGGGAATCGGCCGTGTCGGCCAGCGGACGCAGCGGAGAGGCGGAAGGAACGAAAAAGACATCCGTTCCGGGCAGCTCTCCGGCCAGCAGCAGGGCCATACGGCGCATCATTTCTTCTTCAAGACTGTGATGCCCCACATCGATCATGCAGATGTCGGCATCCAGGGCGGTATGATATTTCACGTCGCCGGTAATGTGCACATCCGCGCCAAGCGCGGCTGCGGCGGGCCACATGGATGAGCCCGAGCCGGTGCAATAGGAGACGCGCCGCACGAGATCCGGCGGCGTGCCGCAGATCACGGCGGTGGACAGATCAATATGGCGGCTCAGCGCCCGCGCAAGCTCCGCCGGCGGCAGAGGCTCGGGCAAGTCGCCTGCCAGCCCGTAACCAAGCGGCCCCTGGGGCCCGTCATGGCCCACGGGCTCCAGCACGGTCCGATTGACCAGCCCCAGCTCGTCAGCCAGCCAGCCGGCGGGGCCGTACACATTGACATCCAGCGAAGTATGCGCGGCATACAGGGGCACATCGGCGCGCAGCAGCAGACGCAGCACGGTATGATAGGCGTCCGGCCGCGAAGGCAGACGGCCCTTGAGCAGCAGGGGATGATGACTCAGGATGAAATCCGCTCCCCCGTCCAGCGCGGCGCTCACGGATGCGGGCGTGGGATCAAGGCAGACAGCCACGCGGCGCACGTCGTCCCGCAGCCCGGCCACCTGCATGCCGGAAGCATCCCACGAAGCCGCGGCCGCCGGATAGACAAAGCGCTCTATGACGGCGATGCAATCCTTCTGTCGCATGGGAGGCCGCCTCTAGCGTTCCTCGCGCAGATAACGCACGGCGTTGGCAAACAGCAGCGTGCCGGGCGCGTCCAGCTCGCCGCGCGTCCACGAAGGATGATTCGTCACGTGATGGAAAGCCTCGGGGTGCGGCATAAGGCCGAGCACCCGGCCGGAAGGATCGGTCAGACCGGCAATGGCCAGCGCGGAGCCGTTGGGATTATAAGGATATTCCTGCGTCGGCTGTCCCGTGGCGGGATCGGCATACTGCAGGGCAATCAGGTTGTCATCCTTCAGACGCTGCAAGGTCGCCTCGTCCTGAGCAATGAGCTTGCCCTCGCCATGACGCACAGGCATGTAGAGCGTGGGCAGCCCGCGGGTAAAGACGCAGGGGCTGTCGGGATTGACGGCCAGCTTGACCCAGCGATCCTCGTAACGGGCCGAATCATTGTGGCCGAGAGACACCTGACGCTGGAAACGCGCGCCGTCGATGGACGGCAGCACGCCCAGTTTCACGAGCAGCTGAAAACCGTTGCAGATGCCGAGCACCAGCTTGCCGTCCTCAAGGAAGCGGGTCAGGCTGTCCAGCAGGGGCACGCCCTTGTCATCCTTGAGATAGCGCCAGCGCATACTTGCGGCCTGAGCGGCGCCGAGGTCGTCGCCGTCAAGAAAACCGCCGGGAAACACCAGAAAATGATAGTCGTGCAGCTGCACCCGGGCGGCCACGATATCCGAAAAATGCACCACGTCCGCCCTGTCCGCGCCGGCCAGGCGGGCGGCATGCGCCGTTTCAAGATGCGAATTGGTTCCGTAGCCGGTGATGACAAGGGTATTGACCACGCCCATGCTTTGCAGACCTCCAGCAAAATGCCGTAACGGCGTTTTTCCGGGCGTCTGCCGGTCATGGCTACGCCCTGAAAAGGGAATTAATATTATGTACTTTGCCGCTGACTGTCAACGCTGGTCAGCGAGCGCTTTTTATGTAATATAGCCCGATCGCGCCGGATTGCCCCCCGCTTCATGTTGCGTTTTCAGTCCGGCGACAACATCAAAGGTGAACGCCATGAAAACCAAATTTATTTTTGTGACCGGCGGCGTGCTTTCCTCTCTCGGCAAGGGTCTGGCGGCGGCCTCTCTCGGCGCCCTGCTCCAGACCAGAGGGCTGACCGTCACCATCCAAAAATTGGATCCGTATATCAACGTTGACCCCGGCACCATGAACCCCTTCCAGCATGGAGAGGTCTTCGTGACGGACGACGGGGCCGAAACCGACCTCGACCTCGGGCACTACGAACGTTACCTTAATGTGCCCATGTCCCGCAAGAACAACACGACGTCCGGCGCCATTTACAATCACGTCATTGCCAAGGAACGCCGCGGCGATTATCTGGGCGGCACCGTACAGGTGATTCCGCACATCACCGACGAAATCAAACGCACCGTTCTTTCCCTGGCGGAAGGCGACGACGCGCCCGATGTGGCCATCATCGAAATCGGCGGCACAGTGGGCGATATCGAGGGCCTTCCCTTCCTGGAAGCCATCCGCCAGCTGCGTTCCGATCTCGGGCGCGACAACTGTCTCAACATCCACCTGACCCTCGTGCCCTATCTCAAGGCCGCCGGGGAGCACAAGACCAAGCCCACGCAGCACAGCGTCAAGGAACTTCTGTCCATCGGCATTCAGCCCGACATCATTCTCTGCCGCTGTGAACAGAGCATCCCCGAAGAAATGCGACGCAAGATTGCCCTGTTCTGCAATGTGGATCAGGACGCCGTCTTCTGCTCCGTGGATGTGAGCAACATCTATGAAGTCCCCCTCAAATTCTATGAGGAAGGCTTCGATCAGAAAGTGGCCATCATGCTTCGTCTGCCCGCGCGCAACGCCCACCTCGAAGCATGGAAGCAGCTCGTGCACGACTGCGCCCATCCGCAGGGACGGGTGACCATCGCCATCGTGGGCAAATACGTGGATCTCAAGGAAGCCTACAAGAGCCTGCACGAAGCCCTCATTCACGGCGGCGTGGCCAATCGCGTGGCCGTGGATCTGCGCTACGTCAATTCCGAAAACGTCACCAACGAAAACGCCGCGGAAACATTCCGCGGCTGTCAGGGCATTCTCGTGCCCGGCGGTTTCGGCTATCGCGGCGTGGAAGGCAAGATTGCCGCCATCCGCTACGCCCGGGAAAACAAGGTTCCCTTCTTCGGCATCTGCCTCGGCATGCAGTGCGCCGTCATTGAATTTGCCCGCCATGTGGCCGGGCTGGAAGACGCCAACTCCGAAGAATTCAACGCCCTGTCCGAGCACAAGGTCATCTACCTGATGAAGGAATGGTACGATTTCCGTACCCGGAATCTTGAGCACCGCGACGAGGAAAGCAACAAGGGCGGCACCATGCGCCTCGGCGCCTACCCCTGCAAGGTTCTGCCCGGCACGCACGCCGCGGAAGCCTACCAGACGGATATCGTGGACGAACGCCATCGCCATCGTTACGAATTCAACAACTCCTTCAAGGAAATTCTCGAAGAGCACGGCCTTGTCTTCAGCGGCATGGCCCCGGACAATTCCCTGATGGAAATCATCGAGCTCAAGGATCACCCCTGGTTCCTGGGCTGCCAGTTCCATCCCGAATTCAAGTCCCGTCCCATGCATGCCCATCCCCTGTTCCGCGAGTTCATTCGCGCCGCCAAAGAACAGGCCTAACGGGCTTTAGAGCGTTTCAACTTTGGAAAAGGTGAAACGCGAGGCGGCGGCACAGCGCCGCCCGGCCCGAAGTGAGCGGAA
>CAMBWG010000024.1 GCA_945871415.1 uncultured Desulfovibrio sp. | reverse complement strand
AACGACAGGCCGTATGGTTTGAAATGCAAAGCATTTCAAACTGAAAATGCTCTAGTGTTAACAGGCCCTAGAGGTAGGGGGAAAAAAGCCAGCAGGCGGCGTCGCGAAGTCTGAGAGGCAAAGGGCGGGAGCGCAGGCTTTCAAGGGAAACTTCCGTACCTGCGGCAATGGCGGCGTCGATATGGGCGGCCAGACGATCATGGAAGGTGCGATCAAAGACTTCCATGTTCAATTCAAAGTTGAGACGCAAACTGCGGGCGTCGAGATTGGCCGAGCCGATTTGGGCGTAATAGCCGTCGACGGCAAACAGCTTGCTGTGCACAAAGGGCGGCGGCTGATGCCAGATGCGCACGCCCGCTTCCAGCAGGGTCGGCAGCAGACGGAACGACGCCCAGTGCACAAAGGGCAGATTGTTGTAACCGGGGAGCACGATGCGCACGTCCACGCCACGCAGGGCGGCGCTGCGCAAACTGCTCATGAGATCGTGGGAAGGCAGAAAGTACGGCGTCATGATACGCACGGTGCGCCGCGCGCAGTTGACGGCGCCGCAGAAAAGATCATTGAGCGTGTCGGCTTCGGAACCCGGGCCGTCAAGAATCACGCGGCAGAGGCAGGCATTATCGGAATTTTCATACGCTTTGGTGTCCTGGGGCAGCGGGTCATAGACCCCGGTGGCAAAGCCCCAGTCCAGCATGAAGGAGCGGCGCAGCTGCTGAACAATGGGACCGGCACAGCGGAAATGAACATCGCGCACGTCGCCGCGGTATCCGCGTGTGAGATGGTTGTCGGCAATATTCATGCCGCCGGTAAAACCGATGGCGTCGCAGATGAGGACTTTGCGGTGATTGCGGAGATTGATGCTGAAATTGGGAGGGAAAAGACGGGGCGGCAGAAAGCGGGCCACGCGGACACCCCGGGCGGCCAGTTTTTTCCAGGGCTTGCGCAGACTGTAAGCCGAACCGCCGAAGCCGTCCACCAGCAGACGGACATCAACGCCGCGCGCGGCCGCTTCCGCCAGGGCATCGGCAAAGCGGCGTCCGACAAAACCGCCCCGGAAAATGTAGGTGGCCAGATAGACATGATCCCGCGCCTGATGAATGGCATTGAGCATGGCGGGATAGGCCATGTCGCCGTTGAGCAGTATGCGCAGATTGTTACCGCCGCAAAGACTCTGACTGCCGAGCCGCCGTCCGAGCCGCTCCAGTTGCAGGGCCTGTTCAGGGGTTCCCCGATGTTTGCGCGGGGGAGCGGGGTGGGCATAGTCCGGCTGGGCCTGCGCCGCTTTGTGCAGGAGCTTTGCGGCCCTGCTTTCCGCGCGGCTGATGCCGAGCAGCAGATAGCCCAGAAGGCCCAGAAGCGGAAGAAAGAGCATGGCGGCCGTCCAGCCGAGGGCCGAACGCGGATCCCGCTTGGTCAGCAGAGCATGAACGACGCCGAACCAGGAAAGCGCATGGGCAAGCAGCAGCCAGACTGCCTGAAAATCCGAAAAAGTGTGCATGCCAGTGTCTCGTGTTCGCGGGAAGCCCGCCCGGATGTTCTGCCCCGGGCCTTTTTATATCAGGAGACCCTCTGATTTTTTCCCCATGAACATTCAGTTTGAAACGCTTGCGGGTTTCAAACCATACGGCCCGTCGTTCGCTGAAAAAACGCTGTTTTTCCGCTCGCTTCGGGCCGGGTGGCGCGCTGTGCCGCCGTCTCGCGCTTTACTTTTTTCAAAGGTGGAGCGTTCTGGAATCTCGGAGACGGTTACCGCAGGCGAGACGCCGGCGCTCCCGAACACGCTCCATCTTCCTGAATAAAGCGCGCTGGGAAGGGATGGGGACGCGGGGGGAAGGAAAAAAACTCTCGCGCAAGCTGCGACAGAAGGCGGCCGCAGGCCGTGCCCGTTGCGACGAAGGAAGCTACGGGCATCGACAGCAGAGATGAGGGGTTTCCCTTCCCCCCGACAGACATTCTACACGATCTCTAGCGGCGGACAGCCAGCAGGGGAGTGTCGGTATTGCGCAGCACGCGTTCGGTAATGGAGCCGATCAGCAGGCTGCTGACATCGTCGCGTCCGTCGGTGAACATGACGATGATATCCGCCTCCTGTTCATGGGAGATCCGGACAATGGTGTCGGCCACGGTGCCGTTTTCCACAATGACCCGGCAGGGCTTTCCGGCTGCGGCAACGCTGTCCAGCAGCGGTTGCATGGCCTTTTCCGCGGCGGCGCGTTCTTCCCACAGCATGGCTTCGCGGGCTTCGCCGCCGACAGTGCCGGGCAACGGCTCTGGAACATTCAGAAGAATAATCTCGCCCGCGCAGAGGGGAACGGCGTGGGATAAGGCCTTCCGGCCGCGTTCAAGAATATTTTCTCCGCCGACGGGTACAAGAACCTTGGAATACGGCATGGGGACTCCTTTGTTTTTTATGACGGTATCGCCGTCAGAATATGCGTTATCTTTTTAGAGCATTTTCAGTTTGAAATGCTTCGCATATCAAACCATACGGCCTGCCGTTTTGCGAAAAAAACACTGTTTTTTCGACTAGTTATTGATGGCAGGCGCTGTGCCGCAGCCTTGCGTTCCGCATCTTCCAAAGGCAAAACGCGCTAGCGTCTGTCCAGAATATAGAGACGCTCCATGGCATTATACAGCTCCGGCAGGATATCGCCAAGAGCTTCCATGTCTCCCGCCGTACCGGCCCGCTCGACATTCCGGGCAAGGCGGGCGATGTGGCGAATACCGAAGGCATCCATTTCTCTGGCAATATCCAGGGCGGTCATGGCCACATGCTGCGGGCGTCCCTCATTATAGGCCACCTGTGTTTCCTGAAGCAGAGCATCAACCCGGCGCAGCATGGCGGCGCGGGCTTCGCTGTAATTGGGATCGGGGCCGGGTATGCCTTCTTCTCTGCGCGGCGGCGGGGGAACATCCCGGGAAGCGCGCTGCGTGTCCGCCGGACGGGTGCGGGCAACGGTCGGCGTTGTCTGGGTGCGCGACCGGGGGATGGGCATGGGTTCGCCTACTTCCACGTCGCTGACACTGCCTGCCGGACGAGGTGTCGGCGTAAAGGGTACCGAGGGACGGCGCTGTGGTGCGGCGCCGCGGGTCGGCTGCTTCCAGGCGTCTTTCAGAGCCGGGCTGGCTTCGCCGTCGGATGTGACCCAGGGCCCGGCGATGCGGGAAGAGGGCAGAACAATACCTTCTTCCGGTTCTTCGCTGCGGACAAAGTCGGGCAGATCATCCAGAGAATCCTGCGTCGGAGCCGGAGAAGCCGGACGCGTCTGCGCCGGCTGTACCGGAGCCGGGGCAGAGGCCGAGCTTGCGGGAGCGGGACGAGGCGCGGCAGGCTGCGGCGCGGTTCTGGCTGCGGGCGCGGGTTTTGCCGGAGACGGCTGCGAAGCAAGACGGCTTTGCAGACGGGCATCTTCCGCCGCAACAAGGTGTGCGGCTTCGTCGTGCAGCTCGGCGGGATGCTGCGTCGGTTTTTCCGCTGCGGGCGCGGGCTTTACGGCAGGTTTCGGCGCCGGAGGCACGGCTTTTTTCCCGGCCGCGGGCGGCGGAGGCAGAGGTCGCGACGAGGCGGGTGCGCCGAAGAGATCCGGTACCCCCTTGTTCCGGGCTGCGGGCTGCGGCGCGGGCGCGGGAGCAGGCGCGGTCGCGGGCAGTTCCGCTATGTCTTCGTCCAGTTTGCCGGAAAGAATCTCTTCCACCGTGGCGCGCAGAGCCGCAGGCACGGGAGGCGCAAGCAGCGCATGGGTAAAGCCGGCATCCGCCAGCATGTCCCACAATCTGTCGTCGTCGGTGACGGCAATGGCTCCGAAGTGGGGCAGGGATGCGGCGGCATCCCGGAAGCGCTCCACAAGGCCGCGGGAAGAGGGCGTTGCCTCCTGTCCGCAGACGATGAGCACGGCGGCGGGGCGCTGCGTATTCAGCGAAGTCGCGCCGCCCAGCGAATTGGCCTGCCGCAGGGTGCAGGGCATGTCGTTCAGGGCTTCGGCGATGCTGTTCCGGGTGGCCACATTGGGGGCCACAATCATGACGACGGGACGCGGAGCCGCGGCAACAGGGCTGTCGGCTTCGTCCTCCACCGGGCGGAAATGCAGGGAGAAGGAGACGGAGGCACCCTGGGGACCGCATTCCGCCTCGAAGAAGCCCCCGTGCATGCCCGCCAGATCCGCGGCCCGCGCCAGCGCTGTGCTGGAGCGCCCGTTGGGCGGCATGCCGGAGCCCGTGTCGTTGACGTTGAACAGCAGATGTCCGGGATCGTTGCTTTCCCGGACTCGGCGGGCGGAGAACTGCACCGCGCCGCGGCTGGTGGCGCGTACCGAACTGTTGAGCAGGGTACGCAGCACCGTGCTCAGGGCGCTGCTGTCGCCTTCGTAGAGCTGTCCGAGATTGGGCGGCATGTACCAGGACAGGCCGATATTTTTCCGTTCCGCGTCGGCGGCGACGGCATCGTGGGCCTCACGCAGCAGCTGCTGCAAGTTGAAACCCTTGCCGCCGGCAGCGGCAGGAGCGGGCATCGGCGGCGCCACGGGTGCGACGGGAGCTGCGGGAACGGACGCCGGAGCCGGTTGCTTTTCCGGGGCGGCCGGGCTTTCAAAATCGGCGATATTGATAATCAGGCTGCTGTCTTCATCGTCCTTTGCCGCGGGCTTTTCCGCGCCGGGCATATCAAGGGAGAGAAAGTCGTCGTCCGGCGGCGCCACGGGAATGCCGGTGGTGTCGTCATCCTCGGGAGTACGCTTGCGGCGCGGGGAAGCAGTCCCGGCAATGAGCAGCGCGCCCAGAGCCGTGCCCCAGTAAGGCAGCGAGGCCAGCACAGCGGAAGGATAGCCAAAGTCCATGCCCGCAAAGGCCGCGCCTACGGCAAGTGTTTGCAGCAGGCAGGCCAGCAGGAAGCGCGCGCCGCCGCCAAGGCCCATGAGGCAGGCCCCCAGGGTCGTGGGCACAAAGAGAATGGTCGCGGCGGGCCACAGCGGCAGGAAACGCGTCAACCAGGCAAAGTCCGGCAGCAGGGGAACCAGCGCCAGAGCGACGCCGGGCAGAGTCAGCAGCAGATACTGCACATCCAGCGCCCGCGACGCGCGCCGCGTATCCATGAAATGCCGGGCCACATGGGGAAGCAGCATGAGCGCGACCCCGGGAGCCAGCGCCGCCGCGGCCTCGTTCATGGGAATACGGCCGTCGGCAATGACGGGCATGCCGAGAATGGACTGCGCCAGAGCAACGGCCATATAGAGAGACGTCCAGATGCGCCATTGCCCTTTTTCGGTAAAACCGCGCAGCAGGCAGAGCAGCATGACGACGCCCAGCGCCAGCGTGGCCCCGGTATGGGCAAGCCCGCCCCAGTTCGTGGTGGCGTCCTGCGGCGTGCGCAGCGTGGGCGAGAACCAGAAGCCCGGCAGACCGTCAAGACGGATATAACAGGTCTGGGCTTCCTGACCGGCTTCGGGCAGGAGCTGTACGCGGGAGCGGTCGTTTTCCTGCCATTCCAGCGTGTTGCTCAGGGGATTGACGGACGCTGTGTAGAAGGTCGGCGAACCGGGGATATCGTCTCCCATGTCCAGCAGAATTTTATCGGCCTTGCCGCCTTCGGGCATGGGGGCGATGACAAGGCGCAGCCAGGTTGCGCCGCCGACACGCGGCAGAGCGCGCAGATTGAGCGGCACGAAACGGGAGGC
The DNA here is from genome assembly GCA_945871415.1 of uncultured Desulfovibrio sp. Taxonomy (GTDB): domain Bacteria; phylum Desulfobacterota; class Desulfovibrionia; order Desulfovibrionales; family Desulfovibrionaceae; genus Desulfovibrio. Next base: position 7,486 of record CAMBWG010000024.1, on the reverse strand, counting down.
ATTTTCCGGCGCGGCTGCCTCGTCGATATCCATGCTGTCGGAAGTGTCAATAAAAGCGTCGAGATAGGGCAGCAGCGGCAGATTTGACGTGCCCAGAACCGGAGGCAGGGGCTGCTGTGCCTTCGCGGGGACCGACAGGGACAGGCAGAGCAGCGCCGCAAGCAGGAGTGCGCAGAATTTCGGAAAAAAGCATCGTTTCATGATGATATCCGTCGTTTTCAGGAAAGAATTCGGGCCCGGACCGCAGACATGGCGCGGGGGACACGGCAACGCCGCGTCCCCGAACCGTGCCGGACAGGACGCTTTTCCAGAGCATTTTCCGCTTGAAACGCTGTGCGTTTCAAGCCTTACGGCCTGTCGTTTCGCGGAAAAACGCAATTTTTCCGCTCAATTCGGGCCGGGCGGCGCTGTGCCGCCGCCTTGCGTTTCACCTTTTTCAAAGGTGAAACGCTTTATCTGGAACAGGCGCGTCGCGACACGGCGTCCGGGCCTCTTTCCGTTCATCGTCCGCGGGCGGCAGCCCGGCAGAGCGGCTACTTCTTGTCTTTTGGAATGGTCTTGATGACTTCGGACACAGGATCGCCGTTGGGCGTACGTGCGGCCGGATTGACGTTCAGCAGTTGCTGCCACGCGGCGCGCGCCTCATCGTGACGGTGCAGATCAAAATTGAGCACAACGCCGAGATTGAAAAGCGCGTTTTCAAAATCGGGCTTCAGGGCGATTACTTCCCGGAACAGGGAGACGGCTTTTTCGGGATTGCCGATTTCCCGGTACATGATGCCCAGATCCGTCATGACAAGGACATTGCCGGGCGCAAAGCGCAGCGAGGCTTCATAGGCCTCAATGGCTCGGGCTGGCTGATTGGTGTCAAAGTACAGGCTGCCCAGCGCCGACAGCAGTTCGGCGTCGTTGGGTTTGGATGCCAGCTGACGTTGCAGATCGCTGATGCGCTGCTGCAACTCCGGCGGGATGGATTCCCTGGCAGGAACAGGCTGGGCGGGGGCCGCTGCGGTCTGCTGCTTTACGGGGGCGGACGGCGTGCCGTGCATGAAGGTGGCCGTCATGCTGCCCAGCAGAACGCCAAAGACCAGCATGGCTCCCATGCCGAAAAAGCAGGTGGAGCGGCGCACCATCGGTACAGGGGCGGATGCGGGCGGCGTCGGGGAAGAGGGGGAGACCGGCGTTGCAGCAGGAGCCTGTTTTGCCGGAGACGTTGCCGGGGGCGGCGCAGACTTGCGGGAATGTTTCTTTGCCATTTCTGTCCTGACTATTGGAATTTTTTCGTGGAGAAATGCGGCGTCGGGGAAAACGGCGGCATTTCGTTCCGTGCGTCCCGGTGATTTTTCTTGAGACGTTCTAGAAATTTTCGATACTTTATAGTGAGCATCTCCATAAGGCAAGAGCGCGAAGGCAGAACCTTCGCGCTCCGGCTGCGCTGATCACGCCGCCCGTCGCGGCGCGGATGCGGGAACGTTTTACCTTTGAGAAAGGCAGAACGCTCTACTGGGCGTTTTTCTTTTTGAGTTCGTCCTCGATGCGGCCGCGCAGACTGTCATCCGCGCCGGCGGATTTGAGCGCGGTTTCAAGGTGGGTGTACCCGCGATCCGCGTCATTAAGGAAATAGATATACAGCATGCCGAGGCTGTAGCGGACATGGGGATCGTCCTTGACGGCCAGAGCCTTTTCCAGCAGCAGCGCGGCATCCTTGTTCTGATCCAGATTGTGCTTGATGAAGCCGAGCAGATAGAGCGCCTTGTCATTGAGCACGTCCAGCGCGAGGGCGCGCTGGGCAAAGGTTTCGGCGGCCTGCCAGTTCTTGATGGTGATGAGATGCTGCACAAGATGCAGCATGGTTTCCACATCGTTGGGATTTTCGCCGAGCTTCTGCATCAGCGCGCCGATCTGGCCGTCCATGCCGGTGTCCGCCTGCGCCGTTTCCATGTCGGAGGAACGGGAAGGCACGACGAGCCGGGGATTGAGAAAACGCTGCGTCAGGGAGACGATCAGCATGGCCGCAAAGCAGATCCCCAGAAAGATCAGCAGCAGGCGGGAGGACAGGGAGGGGGAAGCGGAAGAGGCATCAGTCATGGTTCAGCAGCTCCAGTTGTGCAAGACGCGCCGCAAGGCGGCGCTGCGCCACGCCCATAAAGGCAAGATAGGCGCCCAGACCCAGCCAGACGGCGGCGTTGGCCGCCACAACCCATGTCAGCGTGTCCATATGGTTATCCTTTGGTTGCAGGTGGTGTTCTTGTATTAAAGCGTCTTACCTTTGAAAAAGGTAAACGCGAGACGGAGGCACAGCGCCGCAAAACAACAGACCGTATGCTTTGAAACGCACAGCCTTTCAAACTGAAAATGCTCTAATGCCGGCTGCTGCGCACAAAGAGGGCGTCGGCGCGGGCGTTCAGCGACAGCTGGCGCGTGCGTATCCAGAGCAGCCCGGCCCAGAGCAGACCGAAACAGAGCACGCAGGCAATGACGGTAAGACGCATTTCCGGCTCCAGTCCGCCGCCCTTGTTGGCAAAGACAGCCGGATGAATGGAGCGCCAGAGCCGGGCGGACAGGAAGACCAGCGGCACATCCAGAAACGCCACAATGCCCACGACGGCGCATACGCGGCGCTTGCGCTGCGGAGGCAGATCCAGACCGCGCAGCACGAGATAGCCCGCATATATGAACCACATGACGAGCGTTGTGCTAAGGCGCGGATCCCAGGTCCACCAGACGCCCCACGAGAGACGGGCCCAGATCATACCCGTAATCAGTGCCAGGCCGCCCAGCAGCACGCCGATTTCCGCTGCCGCCGCGCAGAGGCGATCGGCGGCTTCGGAATTTTTGAGCAGGCTCGCCAGCGAGGCCAGAAAGAGGACAAAAAAGCTGATGAGCGCCCACCACGACATAGGCAGGTGGATGTAGAAAATTTTCTGCGCCAGCCCCAGCGTGGCCTCTACGGGCGCATAGCAGAAAACCAGCCATTGGCAGGCCGCAAAGGCCGCGCCGCCGAGCAGGGCCAGCAGCGGCGGCAGGGGGGAAGCGGTGGGCGTACGTTGCGCCGTCATGCGTCATCTCCTGTATACATGAAACCGAAAAGCAGCAGTCCCGCTGCGGCAAAGACCGCGTCGAAGGCGGCGGCAAGCCCCAGCCAGGCATCGGCGCCATCCGGCGCCGGCAGGCCCAGGGCCTGCGCGCTCACGCTGATGCCCGCCAGCAGCAGGGGGACAAGCAGGGGAAAAAGAACAATGCTGAGCAGGGATTCTCGTGCGGCTTCCCCCTGCGCCAGCGCGCCCAGCAGGGAACCGAGGGCGCACATACCCGCATCAACCAGCAGCAGGGCTCCCAGAGCAACGCGCCAGTCTCCCTGTATCTCCTGCCCCAGAAAGACCACGGTGGCAGGCAGGAATATCAGCTGGGCAAGCAGCAGCAGAATCATGCCCGCCAGTCCCTTGCCGAGCCAGACGCCCTGAATCGGCGGCGGCGACAGAATCAGCCCCACGCGGGAGGAACAGCGTTCTTCCAGAGCGAACAGCGCGTTGAAGATGAGTACCTGGCAGAAGGCCGAACTGAGCCAGAAGACCGCGGCGGCATTCTGCGGTGAAAGGCGTTCGCCGACGCCCTGCGCCAGACTGAAGACAAAGAGCAGGAGCAGCCCCAGAAGCAGGGCCTGCACCAGTCCGCTGCCGCGCGTCAGCGTCAGCAGAAGATCCTTGCGGGCGACGGCCAGCGCCATGCCGGGCAGGCCCGGCACGCTTTCGCCTTCCCGGTCGGGAAGTTCCGTTGCCGTTGTCGGCGCGGGCGGCTCCGGAGGCGTTTCTTCCGGCAATGCGCCGGGGATATAGCCGGACGGGGGGCCGTCATAGGCAATGACGCCGTTACGCAGGGCAACAACTCGATCCGCAACGACGCTGTCGTCGGCAAAATCATGGCTCACGACAATGACGCAGGCCCCGCGATCCCGGGCGGCGCGCATCTGTTCGCGCAGCAGAGCGCGGGAAGATGCGTCCAGTCCCGTGCCGGGTTCGTCCAGCAGCAGCAGATCGGCGGGCCGCATCAGGACGCGGGCCAGATTGAGACGCTGGGCCATACCGCGGGAAAAAACGCCCGCCCGTTCATGGGCATGGGCGGACAGCCCCACCTGATCCAGCAGCGCAAGCAGGTCTTTTTCTCTGGTGGAAGTACCATAGAGACGCGCCCAGAAGGCGAGATTTTCCAGCGCCGTCATGCCGGGATAGAGAAACGTGGCGTGTCCCACATAGCCGATAACGGCATTTTCGGCCCGGGTGATTTCGCCCGCGCTGGGGCGGGACAGCCCCGCGGCCATGCGCAGAAGCGTGCTTTTACCGGCCCCGTTGTCTCCCACAAGCAGGGTGACGCTACCCGGTGTAAAGGTGCAGGAAACGTTGCGCAGAACGGCCTTGAGGCCGAAGAGCTTGGCGACGCGATGCAAATGCAGCATGAAAGATCCTTGTGTCTTCGGGCCGGCGTTTCCGGGACGTGCTTTACAGGCGGAACCTGTTTTCCGTGGCGCTCTGAATGCGGGCGGACGACAGTGGTCCCGTGCCCTGCGGGGAGCGTCGAAGAAAAGGGGAGGGACGCGTGCCGTTGCGGCCCTCCCCCTGCGGTGTTTCAGCTAGGCCGCGTTCTCTTCACATTCGGGCTTGCGGCGCTGCCCGGAGCGGCAGAGGGACAGGAAGGGAGCAAGGCACATGAGCGCGCCGCCGATCCAGAGCCAGTTAATCAGCGGTTCCACGCTGATGCGTACAAGCACTCTGGAGGATTCGTCGAGCGCCAGCAGGGAAGCATAGACTTCTTCGCCCAGACCGGGAATGACATCCACTTCCGAGAACTGATTCATCTGGCCGAACTTGTCATAGAGGCGGCGCTGCGGACCGATGATGCCCAGCTCCTTGCCGTCTTTTTCCACGCGGACGCGGGCTTCGAGATAATCAAAGCCGACGGGGTTTCTGCCCTGTTCCAGCGACAGCAGCGTCACCGTATACTTGCCCACGGTATCGCTGCCGCCTTCGTTGAAATACACGTCCTTTTCGATTTTGTAGGGGCCGGAAACGGCAATGCCCAGCGCCATAAGCGCCATCCCCAGATGCGTTCCCAGCGCGCCGACGCGCCGCCATGCCCGGTTGCGCACGGCGGAAAGCAGCATGTACAGGCAGGCCAGCGTCACACCGCCCGCGGCGGCCGCGGCGATGAGCGGCATGGGCTGCTTCAGGTGCGCCGCCGGCGGCAGGGGATTAACCTGACCGGAGAGCCACCACAGCAGGCAGCCGACGCTTGCGGCAGCCGCGCCCAGCGTCAGGAGCAGACCGCCCTTGCCCTTGCAGCCGCCGTTCCAGCCGAACCAGGGGCAGATCGCCATGACCAGCATCAGCAGCGTGCCCAGCGGCAGACAGACGCGGTTATAGAAATTGGCGTCAAGACCGCTGGGGCTCGACGACCAGAGCCGACTCAGCACGGGCCACATGGTGGCCACAAGAATAATGACGCCGAGGGCTATCAGAATCCAGGCCACCAGCACGAGCAGGCCCTCGCGGCTGGAGAAGAAGTTTTCCAGCGTTTCGCCGCGCGTTTTTTCGCTGAAGGCCGCCCAGAAGGAGACGATACAGCCCGCCAGCACAAAGAGCAGCAGAGGCGTGCCCACGCCGCCGTCACCAAAGGCATGAACAGACTGAATGACGCCGCTGCGGACAAGATAGGTGGCAAAGAAGGCCGTGACCGTGCACAGGCTCATGAGGGCCACATTGACGCGGGCCAGCTTGCCGCGACGATCTTCAATGACCAGCGTATGCAGGGCCGCGCTGCCGATGAGCCAGGGCAGGAGGGAAGCGTTTTCCACAGGGTCCCAGGCCCAGTAGCCGCCCCAGCCCAGTTCCATATAGGCCCACCACATGCCGAGCACGATGCCGGCGGTCAGGAAGAGCCATGCAAGAATGATGAAGGGGCGGGAGATGCGGAACCAGGCGTCTTCGCTGCCGCGCGCGCCGGACAGGGCCTGCGCCAGCGCCAGACAGGAGGGCACGGCAAAGCCGCCGTAACCGAGGAAGAGCAGCGGCGGATGGAAGATCATACCCGGATTCTGGAGCAGAGGATTAAGGCCGCTGCCGTCGGCGGGCACGGGCGTCTGCATGACAAAGGGATTGCTCCAGGTGGTCAGCACCAGCCCGAAGAAGGCCATGATGCCGTAAAAGAAAAGCCAGAACCAGAGGCGGGTGGAGGGCGTCAGGCGCGTATAAGCGCGCGTAAGGGCAAACAGGCTGCCCATGATGCCCACGGAAAGCGCCCAGAAGAGCATGGAACCCGGCTGCCCGGCCCAGAAGGCCGTCAGGCGGTAGAAGGCGGGCAGCAGCACATCCGTGTAGCTGGCCACATATTGCAGGCTGAAATCCTTCCAGAACAGGGCGTGCAGCAGCAGGGCCGAGGCCAGCAGCAGCGAGCCGCTCACCAGCCAGTGCAGCCGCTCCACGATTTTCAGCGCATGGCTGCGTCCTTCATACAGTTGAAAAATGGCCAGGCCGCCGCCTGCGAGGGCGCAGAGCAGCAGCAGCAATTGCATGGCGTAGGCAAAGAAGTACAAGGCAGGGGCTCCGGCATGCGGCGTCCCGCGGGGGACGCGCGTGTCTTGTGTTCCACAGGGAACGGAAGGAACAAATCAGGGGCGACGCCCGGAAGCGCCGCCCGACAGGAAAAATCCGGCCCGTCAGAGGCCGTCATGCAGAGAAGGGCTTAGCCTTCCTTGCGGTTTTCTTTCTGATACTTGGAGGGACACTTGGTCATGAGCGTTCTGGCCGCAAAATGCCGGTCGCTCATGCCGCCTTCGACAATGACCTCCGCCCCGGGCTTGAAGGTGTCGGGCACCGCGCCGCGGTAGCTGACGTTCATGGTCAGATCGGGATTGTCCTTGTCCGCAAGCAGAAAGTTCACGCCGGGACCGTTTTCAGGCCTGCTGATGCCTTCGGCGGCAACCGTGCCGAAGAGACGGGCGGCGCGCAGCTTGTCGGGCGTGGCCGCGCGGGCTTCGGATACATTGAGGAAGTACACGCTGCCTTCCGACAGGCCGGAATAGGCAAGATAACCGACGCCGCCCAGAAAGAGCAGTCCCGCTAAAAGGTAGGTACAGGTGTTCTTGCGTTTCATGACCGTTCCTCGTTGAGGTTACGGGCGACCGCATTGCGTTCGCCGGAAAGACGCCGTGACGCGGTCTTGATACGGCGCGTCGTACTGCGCGGATCAGATGCGGGCGCGGGGTGATATCCCCGGCAGATCTAGCATAGACAAGGGTCTGCAATCAAGTAGGAATAATTCCTATTTTTTAATCTCGTATTGCGGTTTTGTGTTTTCAGTCACTGACAGGGCCGCGCGGGAAGGCATGGTGATACGTATTTGCAGAATGTCGGGGGAAGGGAAATCCCTCATCTCTGCTGTCGATGCCCGTTGCGACGAAGGAAGCTGCGGGCATCGACAGCAGAGATGAGTG
>CAMBWG010000023.1 GCA_945871415.1 uncultured Desulfovibrio sp. | reverse complement strand
TTTGAAACGCTGTGCGTTTCACAAACCATACGGCCTGTCGTTTCGCGGAAAAAGCTCGGTTTTTCCGCGAAACGACAGACCGGGTGGCGCGGTGCCCCGCCTCGTCTGTGCCTTTTTCAATGGCAAAACGCGCTGCCGGAGAAGGGGAGGTCTTTCACGACGCGCTGTTTCCTTTCCTCTTATGTGCCCGGTGAATGCACATCCGTAACCCGCAATTTTCAGGATAGAAATTCTATGACGACAGCCAAGGCGATATCTCTGCCCGTATCCGCATCGTACGTCCTGCACAGCGTGATCTGTCTTGCCATTATGTTCGGCTTCGGACTGCTGGAACCTGTAGCCCCGTTGACAGATCTCGGCATGCGCCTTGCGGGCATCTTTTTAGGCGTTCTTTATGGCTGGATTCTTATAGAGATTGTCTGGCCGAGCCTGGCCGGACTGCTGGCCATGATGCTTGTAGGCGGCATGACGCCCGTGCAGTTGCTGAACAACAGTTTCGGGCATCCTATTGTGCAGATGATGTTCTTTATCTTCGTCTTCTGTGCGACCATCAATCATTACGGTTTGTCCAAATTCATTTCTCTCTGGTTCATCACCCGCAAATGTGTTGCCGGCAGACCGTGGCTTTTTACCTTTACCTTCCTTTCGTCCATTTTCATCCTTGGCGCTCTGACCAGCGCATCCCCGGCGGCACTGATAGGCTGGAGCATCCTGTATGGCGTCTGCGAGATTTGCGGTTACAGGAAGGGTGAAGGCTATCCGACCATGATGGTTTTCGGCATCGTTTTTGCCGCCCAGATCGGACAATCCATCATTCCTTTCAAACAGGTGGCGCTGACGGTGTTCAGCGCCTATGAGACGCTGTCCGGCACTGGCATAGACTACGCCCGGTATATGCTTGTCGCCACTTTAATCTGTGTGGGGTGCGCCCTGTTCTTCATTGTCATGGGCAAGTATGTCTTCCGGCCCGACATGAGCAAACTGCTGGCTCTCAAGGCGGAAGAACTCGACAAGGACGGCGCTCTGCAACTCGACGGCAGACAGAAGACCATTCTTGTCTTTTTGTTCCTGCTGGTAGGCTTGCTGCTGGCTCCCAACTTCCTTCCCGCCGATCTGCTTCTGACCCGTCTTCTCAAAGCCATAGGCAATACCGGTATCGTCATTCTGCTGGTGACCGTCATGTGCGCCATCAAGGTTGACGGCAAGGCGCTGCTCAACTTCAAGGTTATGGTCGATTCCGGCGTGACGTGGGGCATTGTGCTGCTGCTTGCCTTTGTCCAGCCGCTCACCATCGGCATGGCCAGAGAAGACAGCGGTATCACCGCCTTTCTCATGCAGTTGATCATGCCCCTTTTCGGGGAAAGTTCGCAGATGATCTTTGCTTTGTGTATCGGGATGGCCGCCGTGCTGCTGACGCAGATTATGAATAACGGCGCCGTCGGCGTCGTCCTTATGCCCGTCATTCACAGTTTTTGTCAGGCTTCGGGCATGGAGCCCGCCCTGCCTCTGATTATGGTTGTCATGGGCGTGCATTTCGCCTTCCTGACGCCCGCTGCAAGCGCAAGTGCCGCGCTGCTCCACGGCAACGAGTGGTCAAATACCGCCGTCATCTGGAAGACCGCTCCCATAGCCATCCTTGGAGCTTATGCGGCCACGGCGCTCGTTACCGGCACGCTCGGCAGTCTCCTCTACTAATGAAAATAAATCTCATAATCAGAATTATGTTTTCCTTTAGGCCTTAACCTTGGACTGCGACAAAGCAATGTCGCATACCGGAGACATGCGGGGGAACGACCTTTGCGGGCGGAAGCCGTAACGCGTCGTTCCCTCTTATGTTTTTAGCAGAGGAAGCTGTTTTTTGCAGTCGGAGTGCGGCCAGCGAAACGACAAGCCGTATGGTGTGGAATGAGCAGTGTTTCAAACTGAAAATGCTCTAAAAGAAGACTGCCGTATGTTCCTGCATCCGTTGGAAAAAAGCGCGTCGGGGAAGGAAACGCCCCTTGTGCGCCAGCCAAGGGGATTCCCCCGGAAGAACGATCTGGCGTTAGCTCTCCCTAGTCCGCAAGGCGGACAAAGGTCAGTTCATGCTTGTTGCAGGAGAGGTGGCGGAGGCTGCCGCCGGGGATGGCGGCAAAACGTCGGGCTGTTTCGTGATCGGTTTCGGACTGGAATTTGAGGGTACAGACGATATTGCGGCAGGCGCCGGCTTCCAGCCAGCGAAGGACGGTGTCCAGCAGCTTTTCGGGATAGCAAATCATATCGGAAAAGAGCCAGTCCACGGGACCCGTACTTCTGGGATCAAGAGCAAAGCCGCTGCCGATGCAGTGATTGACTTTCGGCATGTGCTGTACACGGGGATCGAGCGGGGCTTTGTCGATGCTGAAAACACGACAGCCGAGCGAGGCCAGTACCCACGTCCAGCCGCCGGGTGCGGCGCCGAGATCGACGCAGAGTTCGCCGGGTTGCGGCTGGCGCCCCAGCAGGGTGAAGGTTTCCCAGAGCTTCAGGTAGGCGCGCCCCGGCGGATCGTCGCGGTTTTCCTGAAACAGCAGTTCGCCGTCGGCAAAGGCGGAGGTTGTGCGCGGTGATGCCAGCAGAAGATCGTCGCGCCAGAGGGTGAAGGCACCGAGAGGGGCGGTCGGCATCGGACTGCCGAAAGCAAGGGGACGGGTCCCGACGTGGGGCAGGCGCTCGCCAATGAGCGCAAGGCGACGACGAAAGCCGGGCTCCACGCCGGTCGGCGGCACATGCGCGCGCCAGTTGCGTTGGAGAGCCGTCAGCTGGCGCGCTGCGTTGCCAATGGAGGCAATGGGCAGCCAGAGGGGCTGAAGCCAGACATTCTGCGCCCAGGCGGCCGGCGCGAAACCGCGCGCCAGCACAAGTCGGCCACGCGCCCCCAGCACGCGGGAACCCAGTTCCTCCAGCAATGGGCGGACGTAATGGCGCGCGGCAATCTGAACGCTGAAATTTTCTTCCGGCAGACGGGCAGGTTCGAGATCCGGCGGGGCTGTTTCCCAGAAGGGCGAAGGGGCCTGTTCCCTCACTGCGGGACGCATGGCCGAACGCGCGGCATGCCGCGCCCGGTTGCCCTGAGGGCCTTTATGGCCGCGTGTGCCCGGCATGTCGGACACGCGGTCGATGCCTGCGGAAGAAAAGGCCTTTCGCTGCTTCATTGACTCATCCGGGAATCTGCGTCGGAGAAAAGAAAGGAAGTTGTCTCCGCCCTTGAGCGGCCGCAGAGGGTGGCGGCTGCCCGCGGGCGGAAGATGTGGCGGCAATCTGGCGCACAGGGTGAAAGGCTTTATATTGTAGAGCCTTTTCAGTTTGAACCGCTGTGCGTTTCACACCATACGGCCTGTCGTTTTGCGGAAAAAGCGCAGTTTTTCCACCCCCTTTTGGCCGCGGACGGCGCTGTGCTGCCGCTTCGCGTTCCGCCCTTTTCAAGGGCAAAACGCCTTAAGCGGTCGTATCCAGCGAAGTGCCCTTCTTGGCGTTGCTGTAAATCAGCCCGTCATCGCCAAAAAGGCTGTCAAAGGTCAGTTCGCCGGGAGTGACAATCTTCTTTTCCTCGGCGGCTTCTTCCGGCTCGACCGTCGCATTGATGCGGAAGCGGGGAACAGGCTTGCGCTCCTTTACCTCGCCCGCGTCCTTGTACAGAAAGTCAAGGTCCTTTCTGCCCGTCTGACTGGTACTGCTGCCTTCCTCGTCTTCAGGATAGAGACGCTTGAAGTCCGAGCGGGTGGAAGAAAGCCAGCTGTTGTCAAAGGTATTGGCCTTTTCTGACAGGTAGCTGCCGCTGCAAAGCGTGAAACTGACGTCGCTGCTCATGGGACGCCTCCTTCTTGTCATCGCCCCGGCCCTGCACACGGCACGGAATGGCGATAGAGTACGGAACGCGGGCGGCCGGGGATTTATCTGCCGCGCCTGCGTTCGGAAAAGTGCCGTACTGTTGCGGAATGCTTATCCGCAACGCGGGCAAAGCGCGCGTGCGCTAGAGCGTTTCAACTTTGAAAAGATGAAACGCGAGGCGGCGGCACAACGCCGCACGGCCCAAAGGGGGCGGAAAAACCGCGTTTTTTCCGCGAAACGACAGGCCGTATGGTTTGAAATGCAACGCGTTTCAAGCTGAAAAGGCTCTAAAAATGCTCTAAGACCCCTTGCCGTAGGCGTTGGCCACGCGACGCATCTGTGAGCTGCCGCTCGCCTGCGCCGCTTCCAGATTCTGCGCGGCCGCGGGGGCAACCGTCGGCCCCGCGGCAGTCTGCCCTTCCACGGAGGTCAGGGGATTGGCAAAGGCTCCGGCGCTTTTGCCGTAGGCCATGCTGGCCTGCGCCCTGCTGGCGCCGGGCTTGACCCCGGGCATGGAGGCTGTGGGGGCAAGGGGGGCGCGCCGTATGGCTCCGGCTTCCGCCGGACGATTACGTACAATCTGTTCGGCCGCCTGCCGGGCTTCGGGCGTATCAATAATCTGGGCATAAGCGCTGCGCAGACCGGAAAGGATCTCGCACACGCTGTCCAGCCGCTCCACATTCATTTTAAGGTTGGCGTCCAGCAGCCGTGCCATGCACAGAAAGTAGAGGTTGTTCAAATTGGTGGCGAGCTCGCCGCCTTTTTCCATATTGAGGGAGCTGGACAGCTCGCCGATGATGTCCAGCGCCTTGGAGATATACAGCCCCTTGCCGGCATAGTCCTTGGCCAGCATTTTTTCCCGGGCCTGCTGCAGGAACCGAAGTGCGCCGTCGTAGAGCAGCAGCAACAACTGGCCCTGATCCGTGGTGCCGACCTTGGTCTGAATATAGGCCTGCGCCGCTTTGTTATTCATAATGTTCTGTCCTTGGGCGGTATGCCCGTCTTGCGCGCTGGGCGCTGTTGCGTCCGCCGCCGGAACCTGTACGGAACGGCGGCGGACGATCGGATGTGTGGCGTGCTTCCCGGCGCTTCTTCATGCTATGCGCCGAGGCGGATATGGCCTTGTCCTAGCTGCTGCTGCCGCTCAGCTGGCTCAGCTGGCTTTGCAGCTGCGCCTGCGTATTGGAGTACTGGGACAGCAGGGTCTGCAGGCGGGCGAACTTGTCCTTCTGGTGCTGTTCCCATGTCGCGAGTCGATCCTGCTCCCGTTCAATCTTGGCGTCAATGCTCTCCATAATATCAAGGTAGTTGGCCTGAAGGATCATCAAGCCGCCGTTCTGGGCCTTGAGGGCGATGGAGTCGTCGTTGATGCTGTCGCCGGTATCCACGTAGGTCAGTTCGGCCTTCATGAACTGATCGACGGTGTCGATCAGGCCGGTCTTGATGCGCAGGGTGCCGGTATGGGTGCCGGGTTCCAGATTGTCGATATAAATAGCCGTACCCTTGGCATCGCCGGAAGCAACGGAGAAGTAGTTGCTGCCCATGGTGGAGTCGTTGGTCGCCCGTTCGCCGCCGATGTACACGTCGGTGATGTTGCCGTCATTATCGACGGTATAGGTAACATCATAGGTGCCGGCCTTGGTGATGCCGTCAAGACTGCTGGCATAGCGGAAATTGGAGGTGTCGCTTGTGCCCGGCGTGGACGGCCCGCAGAAGAAGTCAATGACGGAATCCAGATGCTCGGAGAGCATCTCCGTGTAGTTCTCCTGGTCCATGGTGGTCATGCCGCTGATGGCCGAAGGCGCGCCGATCATGAGCAGACCGTAATTTTCGCTGGTTTCGTCCGAGCAGACCTTGATGCCGAGGTTCGCCAGGTTGGCCACCCAGTCGCCGGACAGGGGATCGTCCTTGTCTTCCATGTTCTTGAAACCGGCGGGCACGCCGGTCAGAACGGAGGTAAAGCGCGAGTCAAAGAGCTGCACGCCGTAGTTACCCTGCAGGATGCCGCCCTTCTGGCTGGTCAGCTGGGACATGCTGTAATTGCTGTCCGTCTTATGATCCGGGTCGTTGGTCGTGGTTTCGGCGTTTTCGTCAAACTTGGTAAAGGCAATGACCGTCGCCAGCACGTTGTTGACCGTGTCGATGAAGGTCTGGATGCTTTCCTGCACGGAATTGGCGTCCGTGGCAATGGTCAGACGGGCTTCGCCCACGTCATGCAGGTTGAAGGTCACGCCCTCGATGACGCCGGTGATCGTGTTGCTGTCGGACTCCAGGTCCATAGGCCAGTTGTCCACGTTGTAAATGGCGTTGCAGGCCTTCTGGATGCTCCAGTTGTCGGACTGGACGACCTGACCGCTCACACCGGGGCCGGACAGCACGCCGTCATGAATGCGGAGCGTGTATTCGGTATCAGGATCAAGAGTCTTCGTGCCGCTGGCGATATCGGCGATTGAAATAGTCTGCTCATCGCCATTGGAGTCCTTGTAAACTACTTCCGCATTCACGCCCTTGTTCTTCAGCTCCTTGATAACGTCCGTGATGCTGGAACCGCTGGCAAGCGTGAACGTTTCTTCCGTACCGTCGTTGCCCTTGTAGGTATATTCCAGATCCGGCGGCGTTTCCAGAGCGGCCTGATCATAGTGCGTCCCGCTGCCGTCGCTGGGAGGCGTGGCGTTGGTCATGGTCCCGAAAGCAATTGTGTTCTCGCAGGTCAGTTCCTTGGTGTAGCCCGTACCGGGGTCCGCGCCCGCGATGAGGGTCACGCTCATCACGCCGGTGCCGATCAGCTTGTTGGGATCGCTGGGATCCTCGGCAAAGTCCGGGTATGTCTTCAGCTTCTCCAGCAGATCCCGGTAGGTGGCGTTGCCGCTCAGGGTGAAGGTCTTGGCCGTCCCGTCTTCCATGACGATCATGTATTCCTTCTGCAGATCGGGATCGGAGTCGGAAATGGCCTTGTCCAGCTTGTCCTTGTTAAAGGACATGGTCAGCTTGTAATTTTCACCCTTGGTCGTCAGCTGGCTATAGAGATCGTCCTTGGGCAGCTTTTCATCCTCGTGAGTAAAGGTGACGCCCGGCAGAGAGCCGCCGCCGTCCACAGAGGAAGTAATTTCCTTCACGCCGTTGAGCTTCAGATAGTACTTGCCGTCCTCGTCCAGAACCATGTTGGCGGCGTTGCCCGTGGCGGCGGCAATCTTGGTGATGAAGTCCTTCTTCTTGTCGCCCCCGCTCATGGTGATGGTGCGCGTGGAACCGTCCTTCATCTTGATTGTGAAGGTGACGGTGGACTTGTCGTCCTTGCCGATCAGGTAGCCTTCATTGATCTCATTATAGTCGCCCGCCTCGACGCGCACATATTCGGCCTGATACTGATTATCCTTGTCGGTATTTTCAGCATCGCGCCGGATGACGGCCTGTACGTTCTTGAACTTGAGGTCGCCGGTCGTCGGGTCGATTTCCGCCGTGCCCTTGCCGATGCGGGCGTTGACCTGATCTGCGAATTCCTGCAGCGTGCTGTCCCCGTCCATGGTGATGGTGACGGTCTTGCCGTCGCGCAGCACGAAGTCATAGGCGATGCTGGACGGATCGGTAAAGGTTGCGTCGCCCTTGATGCCGTCGTTGCTTTCCCAGATGGACTTGATGCCGGAATCGTCAAAGCCCAGCAGCTCGCAGCTTTCAATGGTGAGGCTGTTGGCTTCGCCCGTATCCTTGCCCGCAATCTGGAAGTAGTAACCGCCGCTGGTCTGGATCAGGCTGGCCTTGATGCCGGGATTTTCCTTGTTGTTGTTCACCAGATTGATGAACGAGTCCAGCGTGGTGTTCGGCGGTACGGTTATGCTGTAATCCTTGCCGGCGTAGTTGTACTTGAACTCGATATCCTTGTCGGTGGTGTTGATGATATCGGTCTTGTTCTTGAACAAATGGCCGGTGTTGGCCCAGACGGCGTTGTTGGCCACCTGCTTGACGTTGATCTTGTGCTGAGCGTCAATGGCGTCGGCCGTGGCCGTGCCGGTGACGAACTCTTCCTTGGAGCTGGAAACCATCTTGGACACGAAACTGTTGCGGTTCTTGAGGCTGCTCAGTTCCGTGCGGGCCGTGGTCACCGCTTCGATAATCTTGGTAAAGCCCTGATACCGGATATTCCAGTCGCTCTTCCATGCCTCCAGTCGGGTGAGGTTCATGGATTCGATCTGCTTCAGCTGCTCGAGCGTCTGGGCCCAGTCGTTGCCTGTTCCGTCCAGGCCGGAAAAATATATGGAGCCGGAAATACTAGTTGCCATACCGTCTTCTCCTCGGTGCGCGTCGTTGCCGGGCCGGATCAGGGTCGCCCGTGCCGTGTGCAGTTTTTTCTGGTAACTGCAAAAAATATACCAAGAAAAAATTTCCGCCCTGCCGATACGACAGGGGACACGGCGGACCGCTTTACCATGTCTCTCTTAACGGTTACACCAGAAGAAACTTTAGCGCCCGGACGGTTTCTGCCGCTGCAACCCGGGGAAAAAATTATGGAAATACTCCTGTATCAACCTGAGATCCCCCCTAATACGGGAAATATCGCGCGCCTGTGCGCCATGACGGGCGTGCGTCTGAATCTTATCGAGCCTCTCGGCTTCAAGCTGGAAGATCGTTACCTCAGGCGGGCCGGACTCGACTACTGGCCGCAGGTGGAGCTTGCCGTCTGGCCGCATATGCAGGCCTGGTTTGACGCTGCCGCCTCCCGCAACGGACGCCCGCCGCGCTGCGTCATGACCTCCGCCAAGGGCGGGCAGCCCCTGCATCGCTTCCCCTTTGCCGAGGATGATTGTCTTGTCTTTGGCCCGGAAACGCGCGGGCTGCCGGAAGACGTTCTGGCATTGTCGCCGTGGCGGGTACGTATTCCCATGCTGGCAGGGCGGGGGCGCTGCCTTAATCTTTCCACCTCGGCGGGAATTGTGCTGTACGCCGCGCTGGCGCATTGCGGCATCCTGGACGGGCCGGAATGGCAGCTTCCCGCCACCTCTCCGGGGGATGCCTCATGATGGCGTGGACGACGCTTTTTCCTTTCAGCGTCTGGGAATGCTGGTGGCTTGTCCCGACCGCGCTCATAATGGATGCTCTGATGGGGGATCCGGAACTCCCGTGGCGACATCCTGTCTGTTGGGTGGGCGGCCTGCTGCGGCGTCTGGAAGCCCCGGCGCGCCGTCTGGCCTCCCGTATGCCTTTGCTGCCGCCGCAGACGGCGCTGCGTGTGGCGGGAATGCTGGCCGTGCTGCTGCTTGTACTTGTCACGGGCCTTGTCGTGCGGTTCTCTCTGGCCGCTGCCGCGCTCCTTCCAGGCGACTTTCCGCTTTTCTTTCTGACGCTCTACTGGGCGTGGGCCGGGCTGGCTCTGGGGAGTCTGGTGCGTACCGGCGCGACCGTGCGTTTTCGTGTGGAAAAATTTCCTCTGCCCGCTGCGCGCGAGGCGCTTTCCTGGCTCGTCAGCCGTGACACTTCCGTCATGGAGCGGCCGCTGATGCGTAAAACTCTGGCCGATACGCTGTCCGAAAATTTCACGGATGCCGGTATCGCGCCCCTGTTCTGGCTGCTTGTGGGCGGGCCTGTGGCGCTCTGGTGCTACAAGGCTGTCAGTACGACGGATTCCATGTGGGGGTATAAGACGCCCCGCTGGCGCTGGCTCGGCTGGGCCGGAGCCCGCGGGGATGATCTGCTGGCCTTTCTGCCCGCCCGTCTGGGAGCCGTGCTGCTGTATCTGACGGATCTGTGCGCCCGCGCGGCGGCGCGTCTCCTGCCCTTCTGGGCCGCGACGTTGCGCCCCTGGGACGGTCGCTGGCCCGGTCTGACCCGTATTCGCCGCGATGCCGCAGGCATGCCCAGTCCCAATTCCGGCTGGAGTATGGCGGCCTGCGCCTGGCTCTGCCGGGCGCGGCAGGGCGGGCCTTCCGTCTATTTTGGCGAGCTTGTGCACAAGGAATGGCTGGGGCCGCCCGAAGACGAAGCCGCCCCCTGGGATGAGGAGCGTCTGACCGTTCTCAATCGTCTGCTGCTGCGCGGCATGCTGACCGGCGGCCTGATCCTCTGGGCCGCCGCGCTGCTGGCGCGCGGGCTGTTCTTTCCGTCTTCTTCCATCTTTCTTTTTCCTTTCTAATTATAAGTATTACGGGGGCCTCATGAATATCGCCGCCATTTTTATCCGGCGTCCTGTCGCTACTGTCCTGATCATGCTGGGCATGCTCTTTTTCGGTGCGGCCGGCTATGTTAATCTGCCGGTCAATCAGCTCCCCAACGTGGACTTTCCCACCATTCAGGTGACGGCCACTCTGGACGGGGCCGATCCGGAAACTATGGCGGCTTCGGTGGCAACCCCGCTGGAAAAGGAATTTTTCACCATTTCGGGCATCGACTCCATTTCATCCGTCAATTCGCGCGGGCGTACCCGCATCACCATCCAGTTTGCGCTGGATCGCGACATTGACGGCGCGGCGCTGGACGTGCAGTCGGCCATCAGCGTGGCGCAGCGTCGTTTGCCCGACAACATGACTTCGCAGCCCAGCTTCCGCAAGGTCAACCCCGCGGACTCGCCTATTCTCTACCTGCGGGTTTCCTCTCCGACCCTGCCTCTGTACGAGCTGAACGAATACGCGGACACCCTCATCGGCCAGCGGCTTTCCATGGTGCAGGGCGTGGCGCAGGTGGTTATTTACGGTCAGAAGAAGTATGCGGTCCGCGTGCAGCTTGACCCGGATGCGCTGGCCTCCCGCGGGCTCGGCATTGACGAAGTGGCCGACGCCGTTTCCGGGGCCAACAGCAAGCTCCCCACCGGTTCGCTGGACGGGGTGCGCCGTTCCAGCGCCATTAAGGCCTCCGGGCAGCTCGAAAACGCCCGGGCCTTCCGCGAGGTTATTGTCGCCTATCGTGACGGCGCTCCCGTGCGTCTGCGCGATATCGGGCAGGTCATCGACGACGTGGAGCAGAACGAGCAGATTTCCTGGGGCGACGACGGCGCTCCGGGCATGACGCTGGCCGTGGAGCGCCAGCCCGGCACCAATACCGTCAAGGTCGTGGACGCCATCAAGGCCCTGTTGCCGGAGCTGGAACGTCAGCTGCCGCCGTCGGTTTCCGTCAAGATTTTCTATGACCGCTCGGAGTCCATTCGGGAATCCGTGGCCGACGTCAAGTTTACCCTGATTCTGACCGTGGGCCTT
The DNA here is from genome assembly GCA_945871415.1 of uncultured Desulfovibrio sp. Lineage (GTDB taxonomy): Bacteria > Desulfobacterota > Desulfovibrionia > Desulfovibrionales > Desulfovibrionaceae > Desulfovibrio. Next base: position 2,137 of record CAMBWG010000023.1, on the reverse strand, counting down.
GTGGTCCTCGTCATCTTCCTTTTCCTGCGTAACCTGCCCGCCACGGTCATTCCCGGACTGGCCCTGCCCATGTCCGTGATTTCCACCTTCGCGGTCATGTACGTCATGGATTTCAGTCTGGACAACCTCTCGCTCATGGCCCTGACACTGGCTGTGGGCTTTGTGGTGGACGACGCCATCGTCATGCTGGAAAATATCGTCCGCCATCAGGAAATGGGGAAAAATCCCATTCAGGCTGCTTATGACGGTTCAGAGGAAATCGGTTTCACCATTCTGTCCATGACCATTTCTCTGGCCGCCGTCTTTATTCCCGTACTCTTCATGGGCGGCGTCGTGGGGCGATTATTCTACGAATTCGCCGTGGTCATCATTACCGCCATTCTGTTCTCCGGTGTGGTGTCCCTCTCGCTGACGCCCATGCTGTGTGCCTACTTCCTCAAGCCGCAGGGACAGCATCGCGTCGGCTATGAAGGTTTCTACGGCGTCATGGAACGCGCTTTCGACAGGCTGGCGGATGCCTACGACGCCTCGCTGGCCGTGGTCCTGCGCCATCGTTTTCTGACGCTGCTGCTTTCCATTCTCCTGCTTTTTGCCACCGGCTGGCTCGGCGCCGTTGTGCCCAAGGGCTTTCTGCCCTCTGAAGACGAAGGCTTTATTGTCGGCAGTACGGAAGCCGAGCAGGGAGTTTCCTTCGACGGCATGGTCACGGCGCAAAAGGGGCTGGACGCGCTTCTGCGTGACGATCCCGATCTGAGCAGCTATAACTCGACAGTCGGCATCGTGGGCAGCAGTCAGAGTATGAACAACGGCATGATGCTGTTCCGTCTCAAGCCGCATGGCGAACGTCCGCCCGTTGAGGAGGTGGCCCAGCGTCTGCGCGCCAAGCTCAATACGCTTCCTTCCCTGCGTGTCTTTCTGCGTGTCCCGCCGGCCATCAATATCGGAGGTCGTTCCTCCAAGGCGCTGTATCAGTTCACTCTTTCCGGCTCCAATACGGAGGAGCTCTATGCCAGCGCCCAGGTGGTGGAAGAAGCCCTGCGTCGTTTGCCGCAGCTCCAGGACGTGAACAGCGATCTTCAGCTCACAAATCCGGAAATGCGCGTCAACATCGACAGAGACCGCGCGTCGGCTCTCGGCATCAGCGCCGGGCAGATTGAGCTTGCTCTGCAATCAGCCTACGGATCGCGCAATGTCTCCACCATCTACGCGCCCAACAACGACTATACTGTCTTTGTGGAACTGGAAGAGGACTTCCAGCGGGATGCCTCCGCGCTTTCCCGTCTCTATGTTCGTTCGACCTCCGGCGATCTCGTACCGCTGTCCGCCATTGCAACCATGAAGCACGGTGTCGGGCCCATTGCCGTCAACCATTCCGGGCAGTTCCCGTCCGTTACCATCTCCTATAACCTGCGGCCCGGTGTCGCCCTCAGCGAAGGCGTGGGCGCTGTGGAACGAACCGCGGCTCCCCTCCTGCCGCCGTCGGTGTCCGCCGTTTCGCAAGGCACCGCGCAGGCCTTCCAGGACTCCCTCTCCGGCATGGGCTGGCTGCTCCTTTTGGCCATTGTCGTCATTTATCTGGTGCTGGGCATTCTCTATGAAAGTTTTATTCACCCTCTGACCATTCTTTCCGGTCTGCCGTCCGCCGGTTTCGGTGCGCTGGCCACGCTCTGGCTCTTTAACAAGCCTCTGGATCTTTACGGTTTTGTCGGCGTTATCATGCTGCTCGGCATCGTCAAGAAAAACGCCATCATGATGCTCGACTTCGCCCTTGAGGCCCAGCGGCGCGATCCCTCTCTTTCGCCTCTCGACGCCATTACCGAGGGCTGTCGCGTACGTTTCCGTCCCATTATGATGACAACCCTCGCCGCGCTTATGGGCGCACTGCCCATTGCCGTCGGTATCGGCGCGGGCGCGCAGGCCCGCCAGCCCCTCGGACTCGCCGTGGTCGGCGGTTTGTGCTTCTCCCAGATCATCACCCTCTACATCACGCCTGTCTATTATTCCTATATGGAAACCTTCTCCCTCTGGCTTACTCGACGCTTTGGTAAGCGCTTCAATCAGACTGTGTCCGAGTAGTGGGGGAGAGGTGGCTTGATAAGTTGGGGGAGGGGAGGCCCTTTGGCTGGCGCGCAAAGGG
>CAMBWG010000022.1 GCA_945871415.1 uncultured Desulfovibrio sp. | reverse complement strand
GCCGCGCGGCCAGCAGCTTTTCACGCAGGCCGCCGATGGGCAGCACGCGCCCGCGCAGGGAGATTTCCCCGGTCATGGCCACATCGTTGCGCACAGGAATGCCGAGCAGAGCCGACGTGATGGACGTCGCCAGCGTGATACCCGCCGAGGGGCCATCCTTGGGCGTCGCGCCGGCGGGCACATGCACATGGATATCGACCTTGCGGTAGAAACGGGGATCCAGCCCCAGCACGTCCGCGCGCGAACGCACATAGGACAGCGCGGCCTTGGCCGACTCGGTCATGACTTCGCCCAGCTGCCCCGTGGTCACCACATGGCCGGAACCGGACATAAGGCTCGTTTCCACCAGCAGGATTTCCCCGCCGCGCTGATTGTAGGCCATGCCCGCGCATACGCCCACCTGCGGCTCGCTCTCCCGCTCCTCATGACGGTACTTCTTGATGCCGAGCATCGAAGGCAGGCTCTGGCAGGTCACATTGATGCACTTGTCCAGATCTTCGTCTTCCACCAGTTTGATAGCCGTCTTGCGGCACAACGCGCCGATTTCCCGCTCCAGATTACGCACGCCGGCCTCACGCGTGTAGGAACGGATGATGTCCAGCAGGGCGTTTTCAGAAAGGCGGATATTTTCCGGCTTGAGGCCGTGAGCCTCAATCTGACGCGGCAGCAGGAAGTTACGCGCGATATGGCGCTTTTCCGTTTCCAGATAGCTGTTCAGCTCGATGATTTCCATGCGGTCCAGCAACGGCATGGGAATGCTGTGCAGCGAGTTCGCCGTGGTGATGAAGAAAATTTTCGACAGATCGTACTCGATATCGAGATAATGATCCATGAAGGTGTCATTCTGCTCGGGATCGAGAACTTCCAGCAGCGCGGAGGCCGGATCGCCCCTGTAGTCTGCCGTCATCTTGTCGATTTCATCAAGGCAGAAAAGCGGATTGTTGTATTTGACGCGCTTGAGCGACTGAATAATCTTTCCGGGCAGGGCTCCCACATAGGTACGGCGATGGCCGCGGATTTCCGCTTCATCGCGCACGCCGCCAAGGGAAAGGCGCACAAAATCGCGCCCTGTTGCCCTGGCCACGGACTTGGCCAGCGACGTTTTGCCCACCCCGGGAGGGCCGACAAAGCAGAGAATGGGGCCTTTGAGGCCCTTGGAAAGCTTCTGCACGGCCAGATATTCGAGAATGCGTTCCTTGGGCTTTTCAAGGCCGTAGTGATCGCCGTCCAGCACCTGCCGGGCCGTCTCGATATTGATGTCTATTTCCTTGAGCTCGTTCCAGGGCAGATCAAGGAACCAGTCCACGTAATTGCGCACCACCGTATATTCGGCCGCGGAAGGCGGCATGGTGCGCAGCTTCTTCACTTCGGCAAGCGCCTTTTCACGCGCTTCCTCGGGCATGTTCAGCGCCCGCAATTTCTGCTCGAGCTCGTCCACCTCGGCCTGAGGATCGTCGTCCCGGCCCATTTCCTTGTTGATGGCCTTAATCTGCTCGGTCAGATAATATTCCCGCTGATTACGCTCCATCTGCTGACGCACGCGTGTCTTGATGCGCTTTTCCACCGAGGCCAGCGAGACCTCGCTCTGGAGCAGCTCGAACACCAGCTCCAGACGCTCGGAAACGTCGCTCATTTCCAGCGCCTGCTGCTTTTTGACGTAATCGACCTTCAAATGCGGCAGCACGGCATCGGCCAGCGCCCCGGGATCTTCCAGCGCCTGCATGGAAAGCATGGCGTCCTGGGAAATCTTCTTATTGATTTTGCCGTACTCTTCCAGCGCCTCGTGCACGGCGCGCACCAGCGCGGAACGTTCCTCGGGACGGCCTTCGTGCTGGGACATGTCCTCGACGGCGGCCATCAGGCAGGTGGGCCCGTCTTCCAGCGCCGTCCAGCGGGCTCGCCGCACGCCCTCAAACAGAACCTTTATGGTGCCGTCGGGCAGGCGCAGCACCTGCAGGACACGACAGATGACCCCCACGGGGAAAAGCTGTTCGGGAGAGGGCTTTTCCAGTTCCGGTTCCTTCTGCGTCACAAGATAGATCTGCTTTCCAGCGCAGGACTGCGCGGCCTCGATGGCCTTCATGGAGGCCTCGCGCCCGACAAAAAGCGGCATGATGGAACGCGGGAACATGACCACTTCCCGCAGGGGCATGATCGGGACAAGGGAAGTGCTGGCGATATCCGGCATAAGAATCCTCGAAGGCGGACAGGAACCGCCGTATCGTTTTTGAAAAAGGGGAGGGAACCTCTTTTCCTGACGGAAAAGCCCCCTCCCCTCGTGAAGGTCATACGATTCAGGAAACCGTGTGACACATTTCCATAAAACCGAACGACAAGGACGCGAACAGGGCCGCCGCACACGGCGACGGCGTCCGACGAGTCCGTCTCCCAGAGCATTTTGTCGTTGAAACAGACAAACGCGAAGCGTTTCAAACAAAAAATGTCTAGGATGCCTGCTCTTCCGGCTTGACCTCCGTGCCGTCGTCATACAGCAGGACAGGGTCCTTGCCCTTTTCGATGACGGCCTGATTGATCAGACATTCGCGAACATTCGGCATGGAAGGCAGCTTGTACATAATATCCAGCATGGTGCGTTCCATGACGTTGCGCAGCCCGCGCGCGCCGGTCTTGCGCTCGATGGCACGCGCGGCAATGGCCTTGAGCGCATCGGCGGTGAAGCGCAGCTGCACCTGCTCCAGCTCAAAAAGCTTCTGATACTGGCGCACAAGGGCGTTTTTGGGTTCGGTCAGGATACGCACCAGATCAGGCTCGTCCAGATCGTCCACGTGGGTAATGATCGGAATACGGCCCACAAATTCGGGAATCAGACCGAACTTGACGAGGTCCTGCGGATGAATCTTTTCCAGCAGCTCGGCCAGCGACATCTCCTTGGCGGAACGCACCTTGGCGCCGAAGCCCATGCTGCCGCCGCTCATACGGGACTCCACAATCTTGTCGAGCCCCACAAAGGCCCCACCCACGATGAACAGAATATTGGACGTGTTCATGCGGATGAATTCCTGCTGCGGATGCTTGCGCCCGCCCTTGGGAGGAATATTGGCCTCGGTGCCTTCGATGATCTTGAGCAGAGCCTGCTGCACGCCTTCGCCGGACACGTCGCGCGTGATGGAAGGGCCGTCGCTCTTACGGGAAATCTTGTCGATTTCGTCGATATAGATAATCCCCTTGCTGGCCGCTTCAATGTCATAGTCGGCATTCTGCAGCAGCTGCACAAGGATATTTTCCACATCCTCGCCCACATAGCCCGCCTCGGTCAGCGTCGTGGCGTCGGCGATGGCAAAAGGCACCTTGAGGATCTTGGCAAGCGTCTTTGCAAGCAGGGTCTTGCCGCTGCCCGAGGGGCCCACCAGCAGGATATTGCTCTTTTCGAGTTCCACATCATCACCGAGCGCATCGGCATAAAACACGCGCTTGTAATGATTGTGCACGGCCACGGAGAGAATCTTCTTCGCCTCGTTCTGGCCGATAACGTACTCGTCAAGCTTCTCCTTGATTTCCTGCGGGGCCAGAAGACGTTCCGGGCTCTCGGGACTTTCCAGCTGATCGCGGGCGATGATTTCGTTGCAGGCCTTGATGCAGGCATCGCAGATGCAGGCATTGTCCTGCACGATCAGATTGCGGGCCTCGCGCTCGCTGCGCCCGCAAAAGGAACAGCGCAGAGGGGCTTGCGTAGCGTTCTCTTTCGGCATGATTTAGCTCTTTTCCGCAAGATCGCGGCGTGAAACAAGCACGCGGTCAATGATGCCGCAGGCTTTGGCTTCTTCGGGAGTGAGGAAGTTGTCGCGTTCCGTGGCTTTTACCACATCCTCGTAGCTCATTCCCGTATTCTCGGAAAGGATGGTGTTGAGGCGTTCTTTCAGGCGCAGCACCTCGCGCGCATGAATGTCGATATCCGTCGCCTGCCCGTGGAAGCCGCCCGAGGGCTGATGGATCATGATCTGGCTGTTGGGCAGGGCAAAGCGCATGCCGGGTTCTCCGGCCGCGAGCAGGAAAGCGCCCATGCTGGCCGCGCGGCCCATGCACACGGTCGTGACGGGAGCGGTGATGTAGCGCATGGTGTCGTAAATGGCCAGACCGGCCGTCACGGAACCGCCGGGAGAATTGATGTACAGGCTGATTTCCTTCTCCGGGTCCTGAGATTCCAGGAAAAGGAGCTGCGCGCAAATGAGCGAGGCCACGGTATCGTTGACCTCGGTGCCGAGCAGGACGATACGATCCTTGAGCAGCCGGGAATAGATGTCATAGGAGCGTTCGGCGCGGCCTGTGGTTTCGACGACGATAGGGACAAGGGACATAGAAGCGTCACTCCTTGCGTAAGAAACGCCGACGACGGAATGCTCACGGCGGGCATGCGGCGACCGCTCCGTGCGGAACCGCGCGATCCGTAGAACATATTCAGTTTGAAACGCAGTGAGTTTCAAACCATACGGCCTGTCGTTTCGCGGAAAAAACGCGGTTTTCCGCTCACTTCCGGCCGGGCGGCGCTGCCGCCGCCTCGCGTTGCACTTTTTTCAAAGGTACAGCGCTCTGGCCCGTCGAGCTGCGGGAAATATACGCATTGCTTGAAAAAGGCGCAAGCCGTTTGCCGTTTACCGACAACGGCGCGCCTCAAAAAGATAACCGGCAGAGGACGCGCCCCACCGCACGGGGCGTGCGTCCTCTGCCGGAGTCACGAAAACGGGGGGTGTTAGTCCTTCTTTTCTTCGGCAGCGGCGGGCTTGGGTTCCACTTCCGTCACCTTGGCGCGGGCATAGATGGCGTCCATGGCCTTGTCGGCCAGCATACGATCACGCAGGGTGAACATCATGCCGGAACGCTCATAAGCTTCGCGAGTCTGCTTGAAGTCTTCGCCGCTGCGCAGGCAGAGCTGATACAGCTGCATGTTGACTTCCTGCTCGCTGACCTGAAGATTTTCCTTCTTGGCAATGGCAAGCAGCAGCACCTGACTGCGGGTGATTTCCTCAGCCTGGGGCATGACTTCCTTGCGCAGTTCCTCTTCGCTCTTGCCGAGAGATTCAAGACTCTTGCCCTGACGCTCCAGACGCACGCGCAAATCAGCCAGCAGGCTGCGCACCTGCACGTCCAGCAGGCTTTCCGGCAGGGGGAAGTCCACCAGCTTGAGCAGCTGGTCGAGCATCTTCTTTTCAGCGGCACCCTTGTTCAGGCTTTCGCGGCTCTTGCGATAGCTTTCGATAATGCCTTCACGCAGCTTTTCCAGGCTTTCCGCGCCCACCTTCTTGGCAAGATCGTCGTTCAGTTCCGGCTCCTGACGGGCCTTGATGGCATGTACCCTGACCTTCATGGTCAGGGTCTTGCCGGCAAGGTCCTTGGCCAGAAAGTCCGCGGGGAAGGTGATGTCGCCTTCGCCTTCGCAGTTGAGCTTCACGGTCTTGACGAGCTTTTCAAAGTCTTCCAGCGCCTGATGTTCGCCCAGCGCCAGATCAAAGCCGTTGGCGCCGAGGCCTTCCACAGGCTTGCCGTCTTCATAGGCGGAAAAATCAATATTGGCGATCTGACCGTCCACTGCCGGACCGTCCCCGTCAACAGGAATCAGCTTGGCATGATCGCGACGAATGCGGGCAAGCACCTCGTCCACTTCCTCGTCCTTGATCACGACCTTTTCCTGCTCCACTTCCAGGCCTTCGTAGGGAGGCAGATCAAAGGTCGGCAGCACTTCAAATTCCATGCTGTAGGTGAAGGGCCGGCCCTTCTCAAAGTCGCTCTCGTCGGAGAGGTTCAGACCGGACACGGGCGTCACGTCCAGCTTCTGCATCACATCGTTGATATGGACGTTGATGAGATCCTGACGGGCTTCGCCGTAGATCTGATCGCGGAAACGCTTCTCCACCACCGAAGCGGGCACCTTGCCCTTGCGGAAACCGTCCATCTGCACGGACGTCTTGTACAAGGCCACGGCGCCCATGATGGCGGCCTCGACTTCCTTGGGATCGGTAGTGATATTGACCTTTTTCTTCACAGGGGAAATATCTTCGACAGTGTATTCCACAGAAGCGCTCCTTCAGCGTATTTCTCGGCGGCCAAAGCCGCTTGGATACAAAAGCGGCGACATCCGGGGAACGGATATCGCGAATTCTCGATACGAACCCTTTCCCCTACCCCGAATGCGATTTTCTTTCAAGTCCGCAGACAGTCCCCCGCCGCGGGGACGCGGAAAAAGAACAGGCGGTCCGAAAGGGCTTCAAAACCCCACCATGAACTGCATGCCGAAACCCACGGCCGAATCAGGATTGTGGGGGTCCCTGGCCAGAGCGTTTTCCCTGTCATCCTTCAGGATGAATTCCGGCCCCACACTGACGGACGCATTTTTGTCTCCGGCCCGGGCCTGTGCCCGCACGATATGGCGCTGATGCAGTGAAAAAACCTCGCCGGCCTGCCGTATCTTTGTCGGAGTTTCCGGCTGCCAGGTGGTGATATCGCGTTCCCAGCTCAGAGCCACGCCGGACGAAGACTGCGCCGGTCCGGCCCCGGCGGAACGAACGCTTTCGCCGGCATCGATGGCCTTTTTCTGATTCGTCCTCGCTGCGGGAGCCGCAGCCGTCTTTCCCCTGGCGACGACAGCCTTGTGCTGCAGCTCAGCGCCGCTGATGCCCCGCCGCCAGCGGGAGGACAGGGCATCGGCCCCGAACGTCCAGCCGGAAGCATCCGGTTTCACCGTCTTCCCGACCGCAGGAAGCGGCCGCCGCAAGGCAGACTTATCCGTCGATCGGGCAGCACAAAAGGCCGGCGCGGCCCAGATTGCGGCCGCCAGCAGCGCCGACAGAAATCCCGGCGCTGCCAGCTCGGTCATACGCCGGAAGTGTCGTACAAAAACTATCCCGTTCATATCTCCATGATAGCCACTCACAAAAGCGCTGTAAAGACGGACTACACGTCCGCGCAATGCAAGACGGCTATATTCCCGCCGCAGCGAACGAAAAAGCAGCAGTAATCCGGCTATTCCGCATAGTCAGCGTCCTGCCACAGCAGACAAGAAACAGTCTCAACTTCCTTGTGTCTATTTCATAAAAAAGTCTACATATGACATAAAATATCTATATAAACTATAAACTCTTCCTCAAAAGAGTTTACATCCGCCTTGAAGAGCCGTCCTGGAACGCACCTCTCGCAACAAAAAACCGGAGGAAGGGACTTCCCCTTCCTCCGGCAAAACAGCGCGCACACTGCAACGCTGCGGATAGGCTACTTTGACGGCGTCTTGCTGCCGCTCTCGCGCTGGGCCTGCATGACTTCCTCGACGCTGCCGAACACACCCGGCTTCGCGTCCGGGTCCTGCCAGCCGCCGCCGAGCGCCATGCACACGCTCACCACGGCATTGAGACGATCCCGCAGAGCCGATGCGTATTCCAGTTCGGCGCTGAACAGCTGCCGCTCGGCATCAAGAACGGTCAGATAGTCGGTATAGCCGTTATCGTACTGCAGGCGGGCAATTTCCACGGCCCGGCGCAGACTCTGCACCTGACGCAGCTGACTCTGCACAATGGTGTTGGCTTCGCGCTGGCTGGTAAGGCTGGTGCGCAAATCCTCGAACGCCGTCTGAACGGACTTGCGATAGGTGGCGACGGCCGCCTGCTTCTGCGCCTCGGCATCCTTCACATTATACCAGACGCGCCCGAAATCCAGCAGCGGAATACTGCCGGAGACACCATAGCTCCAGGCTCCGGCAGGACCGGAAAAGAGCTTGTAGGCCTCGGCACTCAGCGTTCCCAGAGCTCCGGTCAGGGAGATGGAGGGGAAGAATTCCGCCCGGGCCACGCCGATATTGGCATTGTAGGCCATGAGCAGAAATTCGGCTGCGCGCACATCCGGCCGGCGCATGAGCAGCTCGGACGGGAGACCCGACGGCAGTACCGGCGGAGCGGGCAGCGACTCGATGCGCGCACCGCGCGGCATGGCCGCGGAGATGATTTCCCGCGGGCTGCGCCCGATAAGGACGGCCAGAGCCGCCTCCGCCTGATCCACCGCTACGGTGCTGGTGTGCAGCTGGGCGCGGGCTGTTTCCACTTCCGCCCGGGCACGCTGCCAGTCCAGTTCGGTGATGTCGCCCTGCTGATAGCGGCTCGTGTAGATGTCGAAGGAAGACTCGCGGCTTTTCAGGGTACGGCGGGCCGTATTGAGTTGCGAATCCAGCGCCAGCAGAGAGAAGTAGGCCTTGGCGGTCTCTCCGGCCACGGTCAGGCGCAGAGCCTCGTGGCTGAGAACGGTATTCATGAGCACATCGGCCTGCATGCTGCGGATATTGCGCAGCTTGCCCCAGAGGTCCAGCTCCCAGCTGGCACTGGCCTGTAACTGATAGTTCAGGTAGGAACGCGACATGCCCTTGGCCGCAAAGGAGCCGGTATTGGCCGTGGCCTCGGAAGCGCCTTCCGCGCCGGCAGCGCCGCCGCCGCTGATCATGGGCGCCAGATTGGCGGTCGCCACACCCATCTGCGCGGCAGCGGAATCAATATCCGCCAGCGACTTGGCCAGGTCCTGATTCTTTTCCAGGGCCTGTTCGATGAGCGCCGTCAGTACGGGATCATTGAAACGTTTCCACCAGTCCGTATGCAGGGGGATGGTACCCAGATCCACCTTGCGCCACTGCGCGGGCATGTCCATCTCGGGCCGTTCGTACTTCGGCGCGAGCGAACAGGCTCCCAGCAAGAGGCACAGGGAGGCGATCAGCGCCGTACCGCGCCATTTGGCGGTCAGGGCCGCTCGTGTCAGCCTCATATGTAATCCTCCTCGTCGTCAAAACGGCGCTTGCCCTCGTTGGGGTCGCGCTTGCCTTGCAGCTTCAGGGAAATCGTCATGATGGTACGGAAGAAGTAAGGCACAAACAAGGTCGCAATGCAGGTTGCGGCCAGCATGCCGCCCACAACGGCGGTACCGATGGCATGACGGCTGTTGGCGCCGGCCCCGGCACTGATGGCCAGCGGCACGCAGCCCAGAATAAAGGCAAGCGAGGTCATGACAATGGGGCGGAAACGCAGACGGGCCGCATGCATGGCGGCCACATCGAGGCTGCGGCCGCCGCGCCAGGCTTCAACCGCGAATTCCACAATCAGAATGGCGTTCTTGGCGGCCAGACCCACGAGCGTCACGAGAGCAACCTGAAAGTATACGTCGTTGGAAAGGCCGCGTCCCCAGGTGGCGAGCAGAGCGCCGAACACGCCGAAGGGCACGGCCGTTAGCACGGCCAGCGGCAGCGACCAGCTTTCATACTGGGCGGCCAGAATCAGGAAGACCATGACCAGCGCCAGCACAAAGATGATGGTGGTATCCGCGCTGGCCAGCTTTTCCTGCAGAGCCGAGCCGACCCAGCCGAGGCTGTAGCCGGAATCAAGCACCGCGGCGGCAGCCTGTTCCATGGCTTCCAGCGCCTGCCCCGAGGAATAGCCCGCCGCAGGCGAACCCATGATGTGCGCCGCCGGGAAAACGTTGTAGCGTTCCACGGTCTGCGGGGCGGTGCGCCGTTCCAGAGTCATGAGCGCCGCCAGCGGCACCATTTCCCCCTTGGAGCTGCGCACAAACACGTCGTTGAGGGACTCCACATTCTGACGGTAGTCCATCTGCGACTGGAGGCGGACCTGGAAGGTACGTCCCAGATAGTTGAAGTCGTTCACATAATAGGAACCGAACGTGCCGCTCATGGCCGTGAACACGTCGCTCACGGCAATGCCCATATCCTTGCAGCGCTCGCGATCCAGATTGGCGTAGAGCTGGGGAGACCCCGTGGAGAAAAGGCTGCGGGCGGAACCGATGGCCGGATATTTGGGATTGCCCTGGGCATCCCGGCTGGTGGCCTCGGCAACGACCTTGTTGCCCATCTCTTCCAGTTCCTGCATGGAGCCGCCGCTGCGCTGCTGAATGTAGCCTTCAAAACCGCCGGTGGTACTCATACCGCTGATGGGCGGCGGCGTGAAGCCCAGCGTGACGGCTTCGGGCTGCATCATGGTCAGGGCCATGGCCTTGCCCAGCAGAGCATCCGGCGACTGAGACGGCAGAGGACGCTGACTCCACGGCTTGAGCGATGCAAAGAAGGTCGCGTAGTTACTCTTGACCGACATGGAGGTGATGTCGATGCCGTTAATGGTCATGACGGCGTCAATGGAAGGATCATCCTTCAGATGATCCACCAGCATGCCGGAAACGCTTTCCGTACGGTTACGGGACGCGCCGTCGTCCAGGATGGCCATACCAAGGAAATAACCCTGGTCTTCGTTGGGCACGAGAGCGCCGGGGACGACCTTGAACAGATAGGCGGTGCCGCCCAGCATCAGCGCGAACAGAGCCAGAGAAATCAGCCCGTGATCCTTGATGAAGCGCACGGTGCGCACATAGCGGTGCGTCGTCTTGCCGAACAGGTAGTTGAAAAGAACAAAGGGTTTGGCCGGCTGATAGCTGTGGCTGTGCGGCTTGAGCAGCAGGGCGCACAGAGCCGGGGTCAGGGTCAGGGCCACAATGCCGGACAGCACCACGGACACCGAAATGGTGATGGCGAACTGCTTGTACATCTGCCCGGCCAGACCGCCCATGAAGGAAACGGGAATGAACACGGCGCAGAGCACCAGCACGATGGCGATAACCGGCCCGGTCACTTCGTTCATGGCCTTGGCCGTGGCTTCCTTGGGCGGCAGATGCTCGGTGGACATGATGCGTTCGACGTTTTCGAGCACGACGATGGCGTCGTCCACCACGATGCCGATGGCCAGCACCATGCCGAACAGGGTCAGAGTATTGATGGTATAGCCCAGCGCGTACATGCCCGCAAAGGTACCAATAATGGATACAGGCACGGCAATGCAGGGAATGAGGGTGGCACGCCAGCTCTGCAGGAAGACATAGACCACGATGAACACGAGGATCATGGCTTCCACAAGAGTATGGATAACCTCGTTGATGGATTCCATAACGAAGTCGTTGTTGTCCACCACGATCTTGTAGGCCACGCCTTCGGGAAAGTCTCTGGCCAGTTCTTCCAGACGCGCCTTGACGCGGTCACCCGTGGCAATGGCGTTGGCGCCCGGCAGGAGGTACACGGCTCCCATGCGGGACCGCATGCCGTTCATTTCCGAACTGACGCTGTAGTCCTTGCCGCCCAGCTCAATACGCGCCACGTCCTTGAGGCGCAGCATGGCGCTGTCCTGGCCGTTGCGGATAATGATTTCCCCGAATTCCTCGGGGGAGGAGAAACGGCCCTGCGTATCGATCTGCCAGGTCAGCTTGGTGCTGTCCGGGGCCGGAGCGTCACCCAGACGACCGGGCGCGAACTGGCTGTTCTGTTCGGCCACGGCCGCGGCCACTTCGCTTACGGTCACGCCGTATTTGGCCAGCGTGTCCGGCAGCAGCCAGACGCGCATGGCATAGTCCATGCTGCCGAAGATGGAGCAGTCGCCCACGCCCTCGACACGCTTGAGCTCGTCCACGACGTTGACCTGCATGTAGTTGTGCAGGAAAACTTCATCATAGCGGCCGTCGGGCGAGTACAGACCGAAGACCTGCAGCATGGACGGCGAACGCTTGACCACGCTCACGCCCATCTGGCGGACGGTATCCGGCAGCTGGGTCTGGGCCAGATTGACCTTGTTGTTGACGTTGACCAGCGCCATGTTGGGGTCCGTGCCCAGAGAGAAGGTCACGGTAATGGAACCGGAGCCGTCGCCGGAAGAGGCCGTGGACGTCATGTAGAGCATGTTTTCCACGCCGTTGATATTCACTTCCAGCGGCGCAAGCACCGTCGAGGCGATGGTCTCCGCCGACGCCCCGGGATAGCTGGCCCACACGTTGACCGTGGGCGGCACCAGCTCGGGATACTGGGCAATGGGCAGGGCCTTCATGGCCAGCGCCCCGACCAGCGTGATCAGGATGGATATAACCGCCGACAGAACGGGGCGGCGGAGGAAGAAATTCGGTTTTGTGGATGCGGCCATAGGCTAACCTTCTTTCTGTGCGGGCTGCTTCTCCCCGGACCTGGCAGGCAGCTCGCTGACCTTGGAACCCGGGCGGGCCTTGAGCAGGCCGGTGCTGACGATGCGCTCGCCGTCCTTCAGCCCTTCGTCCACAAGGTAACTGTCACCAATGCTGTCGCTCACCTTCACGGCTCGGGGCGACACCACGTTATTGGAATCCACCACCATGACGAACGTGCCCTTCTGGGTAACCATGACGGCGGTCTGGGGAATGAGAATGGCGTCCGTCAGCACGTCGCCATCCATATAAATACGGACATACTGACCGGGCATGATCTCGTTCTTGCTGTTGGCAAAGCTGGCGCGGGCCTTGATGACGCCGGTGTCGGCCTGCACCTGACTGTCAATGAAGTTCACTTCGCCCGTGCCTTCGTACATGCTGCCGTCCAGCAGGCGCAGACGCGCCGTATAGACGTTGTTTTCGGGGCGGCGCAACCGGCCGGCCAGTTCCAGCTGACGGCGGCGCATGTGGTTGGGCGCGGCAATGGAAAAGTCGATGTTCATGGGATCGGTCTGGTTCACGTAGGTCAGCAGCGAGTTCATGGAAACCAGGTTGCCCACCGTGTAGTTTTCCTTACTGCTGTAGCCCGAAACCGGCGCCACGACCTGACAGTAGTCCAGATTGATCCGGGCCTGCCGCAATTCCGCGCGGGCGCTGTCATAGGCCGCGCGCGCATTATCCCTGTCCTTCTGGGAAACGGCGTTCTTTTCGTACAGCGGGCGCACGCGCTTCCATTCGCGGGTGGCGCTGTCGAGCTGCGCCTCGGCCTGCTGCACCTGGGCTTCATACTGATCGCGCTCGATCTGGAACAGCAGCTGACCAGCCTTGACGAAGCTGCCTTCCTCGTACAGGCGCTTTTCAATGATGCCCTGCACACGGGCGCGCACTTCAACCGAACGCGAGCCCGAAGCCTGGGCCTGGAATTCCGCGGGCCAGGGCGTGTCCTGCGCCTTTACCGTGAAAATCCCCACGGGCAGGGCCGGCGCTCCCTGCTGTTTCTTGGCATCGTCGCCAAAGCCGAAACAGGCCGTCAGCGACAGGCAGCTCACAAAAATGAGGGCAGTAAACAACGGATGTCTTTTTCCAAGCATATATTCTCTCCACAAACGGGACGCCATGCGTCCATGAAAGGGTGGCTGCAAAGTATAAACATGGCTCTTGACTAGCTGAGAGGGTTTTCTCTGAGCATTTTCAACACCAGAAGGTA
>CAMBWG010000021.1 GCA_945871415.1 uncultured Desulfovibrio sp. | reverse complement strand
TGTCGTTTCGCGGAAAACGCGGTTTTCCGCTCGATTGGGGCCGGGGCGGCCGCCTCCGGGAAGGGGCGGACCTCCCGCCCGCAACACTGACGGAGCAGGAAACAGGAAGCGGCCCGGCCTGCCGGGAGGCATGGCCGTGCGCTTTTGTGTTTCCTGCCCCAGATAAATAACGATACTAGGCCTTGCCGGAAGAGCCCATGACATTGCGGATTTTGTGCGCCACCATGGCCTTGACCGCAGCGCGGGCGGGTTTCAGGTAGGCACGCGGATCAAAATCCTCGGGATGCTCGGCCATATGCTGACGGATACTCGCCGTCACGGCAAGGCGGATATCGGTATCCACGTTGATTTTGCAGACGCTCATACCGGCGGCCTTGCGCAGCATTTCTTCGGGAACGCCCTTGGCACCGGCCACATTACCACCGTACTTGTTGCAGAGCGCCACGAATTCCTGCGGCACGCTGGAAGCGCCGTGCAGAACCAGAGGATAGTCGGGCAGGAGCTTGCCTATGGCTTCCAGCCGGTCAAAGTCCAGTTTGGCGTCACCCTTGAATTTGTAGGCGCCGTGGCTGGTGCCGATGGCGACAGCCAGAGAATCACAGCCGGAACGCTCCACAAATTCCACGGCTTCCTGTGGATCGGTGTACACGTGATCGGCATTCTGCACATGTTCTTCCACGCCCGCCAGCTTGCCGAGTTCGGCTTCGACCCAGACGCCGCGAGGATGCGCGTACTCCACCACCTTCTTCGTGAGAGCGATATTTTCTTCAAAGGGCAGGTGGGAACCGTCAATCATGACGGAGGTGAAACCGCCGTCGATGCAGTCCCGGCAGAGTTCAAAGGAAGAACCATGATCGAGATGCACGGCCACGGGCACGGAAGGATCTTCCGCCAGGGCGGCTTCCACCAGCTTCATGAGATAGGGCTGCCCGGCATACTTGCGCGCCCCGGCGGAAACCTGAAGAATGACGGGAGATTTTTCTTCCGAGGCAGCTTCCATGATGCCCTGCACAATTTCCATATTATTGACGTTGAATGCGCCAATGGCATAACGCCCGTTATAGGCAGCGACAAACATGTCCTTGGGATTCATCAGGGCCATGATTTTCTCCTTGGTAACGACGTTGTTTCACCGCTTTTCGGCGGTTTCTCCTTACACCATTTTGCATGAAAAGGGAATGAGCAGGAAACGCTGGACACCCTCTCGCGTCACGACACGTCCGCAAGACAGGGCATCAGAAAATATCCATACCTTCGAGAGTCCGCATACCTTCAGTATCTGTAAATTCAAAGCGCAGGGGCGTAATGGTAATATACCCCCGATTGAGCATATCCTTGTCGGAACCGGCGTTGACGGTATGCGCGGGAATTTCACCGCCGAGCCACCAGTAAGGCTCCCCGCGCGGATCGCGCCGCTCTTCGTAACCGTTGACCCAGACGGCCGTGGTCTGGGCGCAGACTTTCAGGCCTTTGGCCTGCGCAAGCGGCCCGCGCGGATAGTTGAGATTGATCACGCGGCGCGGCGCAAGGCGGTCCCAGGCGATGCGTTCCGCGAGGCTGACGGCATGACGGGCCTGCTCCAGCACATCGTCGTCCGGGGAACCCACATCGCAGGAGACGGCAAGGCTGGGCAAGGCCTCGTGGGCGGCTTCGGTAGCCGCGCCGACAGTACCGGAATACAGGATGTCCGGGCCTACGTTGGGGCCCGCATTGATGCCGGAAACAACCAAATCGGGACGGCGATCCAGCAGCGAGGCCAGCGCCAGTTTAACGCAGTCGGTGGGCGTGCCGTACAGGCCGAGCCCCTCGAAACTGCTTTCGTGGATGCGCTGGGCGCGCAAGGGTTCAAAGACGGTCAGCGAATGGCCCACACCCGACTGCTGGCGCATGGGCGCAACCACATGCACGGTGTGCCCGGCCTCGCGCAGCGCCGTATACAGGGCGCGCAGGCCGGGAGCTCGAATGCCGTCGTCATTGGTCAGCAATACATCCATTTGACAATACCCCGGAAAGAAGGAACTCTCTCAAGACAGCCGGACAACGCGTTCCGGCGCTACAGAGGAAGCATATATGGAAAAAGGCATTGCCGTCAAAGACATCACACCGGGCGCCGAGGTACGGGGCGTTTTTGCCGTCACGCAGGCCGCGCAGGCACAGTCGCGCAACGGCCCCTACTGGCGTCTGACGCTTGCCGACGCCGGCGGCAGCGTCGAAGCAAAGATATGGTCCCCCCTGAGCGCGGAATTTACGGATATCCCGATTGGCGCTCTGGTTCTTGTCGAAGCAAGGGCCGGAACCTATCGAGAGCAGATTCAGCTGACTGTCGAGCATCTGCATCTGCTGGACGAAGCGGAGAGCGCCGCCGTCGATCCGGCGGAGCTGATGCCCTCCAGCCCCTTTCCGCTGGACGAGATGATGGACGAGCTGCTGGCGCTGCTTAAGGAAGAGTTCACCCATCCCGGCTGGCGCAAGCTGACGCAACTGGTATTCAAGGACGACGCCCTGCGGGCCGCCTTCCGTACCTGCCCGGCAGCCAAGGGAGTGCATCACGCGTATGCGGGAGGTCTGCTGGAGCATACCCTGGGCGTTTTCCGCCTGTGCCGCCGCTTTGCTGATCAGTATGCCGAGCTGGATCGGCAAACGCTGCTTGCCGGTGCGCTTTTTCATGATTTCGGTAAGATACGAGAATTCTCAGGCGGCATTGCCAACGATTAGACCGATGAAGGCCGCCTGATCGGGCATCTGGAACTCGGCATAGAAATGCTGGCTCCGTTTCTGGCAAAATCGGGGCTCGACGAAGAGCTGCAACGCCATTTGCGCCATCTTATTCTGAGTCATCACGGCACGGCGGAATTTGGAGCCGTACGCCTGCCGCAGACGGCCGAAGCGCTGGCGCTGCATTTTGCCGATAATATGGACGCCAAGATGGCGCAATGCCGGGATCTGTTTGCCCAGATTCCAGAGGGAAGCTGTACCCCTTATCAGACGACCCTAGGCAGGGCGCTTTACAGGGGACCGCGCACGCCGGAAACAGCGCCGGCAAAGAGCAGAGCCAGGGGCAAAGCGGCTCCCCGCGAAGAATATTTATCCCTGTTGTGAGGCCGTCATGTTCATATCTTTTGAAGGCATTGAAGGCGCGGGCAAGTCCACCGCCATGGCGTTGCTGGCCGAAGCGCTGCGTCTTCGCGGTCATGACGTCGTGGAAACGCGCGAGCCCGGCGGATGCAGTCTCGGACGCCTGCTGCGTCCCATTCTTCTGGACGCGCGTACCGACGGTCTGAGCAGCCGGGCGGAACTGTTTCTTTTTCTTGCGGATCGCGCCCAGCATGTGCATTCGCAGATCCGCCCGGCGCTGGAGGCCGGCAATATCGTCCTGTGCGACCGCTTCACGGATTCCACCATCGTCTATCAGGGGGCCGGACGCGGCCTTGATCCCGATACCCTGCGCCGAATCAACCTGCTGGCCACGGGGGGGCTTACGCCGGATCTGACATTTCTGCTCGATCTGCCTGTCGCTCTCGGGCTTGAGCGGGCCGGTATCCGCAACCGGCGGGAAGGCACGGTCATCAGCGAAGGACGTTTTGACAGCGAAAGCCTCAACTTTCACGAGCGCATCCGTCAGGGCTATCTGGCGCTTGCCGCGGAAGAGCCGCAGCGCATAGCCATCATTGACGCGCAGCAGCCCGCCGACGACATTCTGCTGCAATGCCTGAGCGCTACGGAAGAAGCCCTGCGCGGTCGTGCGGAATAGGCGGAGATCAACAAAGGCAGGTCATCATGCAGGACATCAGGACCATGACGCCGCTGGAGGCGCGCCGCCGTCTGGGCGTCGTCTTTTTCCCGGCCTTTGACTGGGCCATTTCTCCCACGCATCCCGAACGGGAAGAGCGGCTGCTCTACACGCGGGATCAGCTTCAGGAAGAAGGGCTGTTCGATATTCCCGGTATCAGCGAGCACCGTCTTTCGCCCGCGACCTTTGCCCAGATAGAGCGCGTCCATTTCTGTCTGCCCTCCGTGCGCGCGGTCTGCACCGAATCTCATCTCGCCGCGGCCGGCGGGGCCATCACCGCCGCGCGCCTTGTCATGGAAAAGAAGGAAGACAAAGCCTTTGCCCTCGTGCGCCCTCCGGGCCATCATGCCATGCGTGTTTCCCACGGCAATCGCGGTTTCTGCAATGTCAACAATGAGGCGGTCATGGTGGAGTACATCCGGGATCACTATCCGCATCCCGAGGGCCGCCCGCTGCGCATCGCCATTGTGGATACCGACGTGCATCACGGCGACGGTTCACAGGACATTTTCTGGAATGACCCGCATACCCTGTTCATTTCCCTGCATCAGGACGGGCGCACCCTCTACCCGGGCACGGGATTTCCGCAGGAATGCGGCGGCCCCGGCGCGCTGGGACGCACCATCAACATTCCCCTGCCGCCGGAAACCGCCGATGCGGGCTACCTCTATGCCATCCAGCACGCCGTTCTGCCTATTCTTGAAGAATTCAAGCCGGATATCGTCATCAACTCGGCAGGGCAGGACAATCACTTTTCCGATCCGCTGGCCAATATGAAGCTGTCTGCACAAGGCTACGCGGCGCTGAATGCCGCGCTCAATCCCCATATTGCCGTACTGGAAGGGGGCTACTCCATCCGGGGAGCGCTGCCATATGTCAATCTCGGCATCTGCCTTGCGCTGGCCGGACTGCCCGCCGACGACATCAGGGAACCGGAATGGACGCCCGATGCCGAGCGCCAGAGCGGCAGAACCGGAGACTATATTGCCCGCCTCTGCGACGCCATTGTGGAACTGTATCGCCATCCGCCGACGCAGCCGGAGGAAGGACACGAAGACAAGGGCTGGTGGGTACGCAACAAGCATATCTTTTACGATACGGACATGTTGCGCGAAGGCCAGACCGAGGCATGGCGTCTGTGCGCGGACTGCTCCGGGCTCGGCCGCATAGAAACCGCCTCGGAGCGTGTCGCCCGTTCGCTGTGCCTGCTGATACCGCGCCATGCCTGCCCGCACTGCCGGGAAGAGGGGCGGCGGCTGGCCCGGGAGGCCCAACGCTCCGGGCGCTACGCGCACGTGCTGCTGCTGGACGGCGACAAGGCCTGTTAACAGTTTTGGGGGGAAGGGAAACCCCTCTGCTGGCGCGAGAGGTGTTTCCCTTCCCTCCAAGCCCCCCATCCCTTCCCCAGCGCGCTTTTTCAGAAAAATACGGGAGTATGCGTCAAGCATGCTCAATGAGGATAAAAACTCTATCCACTTGAAATAACGATAAGACTAGAGCATTTTCAGTTTGAAATGCTCCGCTTTTCAAACCATACTGCGTAGCTTTTTCCGGGAGGCTCCGCCTTACCGCTGCTTACAAAAACAATGTTTCACAACAAACGGCGAGCCGGATGAACCGGCTCGCCGTTTGTTATTTCACTTCGGCGCAAAAAAACGGCCAAAGGCAAGCACATCAATTCTCGACCACAGGCTCATAATCCAGCGTTGAAGGCGTGTCCGTGGCTTCCAGTTTGAAGATGACCGGGCGCAGGCCGTCATTGCAGCTGCAAATAGCCACGCCGGGAACCCTGATCCAGTCGCCGTAATAAAACAACTCCTTTTCGCAGCCGTGCGCCAGAGCAAAGACATATTGATAGATGGCCTTCCAGGCCTCCGGGCAAAAGCCTTCGGGCATGGCATAGTCCGCCTCAAAGGTCTGCCCCTGCCGCAGCATGGGACAGGGCCCCAGCCCCTCGGCCCCGTATTCCTGCGCCAGTTCCGTATCTAACGTCTTTTTCAGGACGGTGATTTTTACTTTTTTCATCTCTTTGCTTTTCCCCCGACAAAAGCTCTGCCGAACAATCTTCAGGCCTGCTGTCTGCCGCCCCGACTTTCATAAAAAGCCGCCTTTGCGCTGTACATGCGCTTGTCGGCCTCGTCGAACCGGGTTTTGATGTCACAGCAGGCGGCGCTCCAGGAAATGCCTACGGCAACGCTGATTTTATCCGCGCGCATATGCTTGCAGACTTCGGTAACGGCCTCCCGGAATGCGTGTTCGTCAATGTCTCTGTCCACAACCACAAACTCATCGCCGCCGATACGATACACCTTTCCCGCAAATGCGCGGCTGATATGCCGTGCAGTCCGACAAATCAGGGCATCGCCCACGCTGTGCCCCTGCGTGTCATTTATTTCTTTCAGTCCGTTGAGATCAAAGCAGGCCACACCGAGCCGTGTCCGCTTTCCCTCCTGCCGGCTTTCCAGCACTTCCTGACTGAACTTGTTCCTATTGAAAACCCCTGTCAGCGCATCCTCGAAACTCATGCGCGTCAGCGTGCTCTCCGTCTCCTTATGCTGGGAAATATCAAAGGTGATTCTCTGGATAACCTGCCCCTTTTCATCGCTGCTGATCAGAGTATTGACGCACGTCAGAAAAAACAGTTTCCCCAGATGGTTTTTAACCCTGTAATCCACGGAGAGAGAATCACCGGGGCGGCGCAATCCCGACAGAGAACTTTCCAGCCCGGGAAGATCCTCGGGCTCGACGTCACCGCAAAAACCCCGCTTCCAGTCCAGGCGGCGAATACCTTCCTCATCCAGCGCCATCATCTCCGTAAGCGCCCTGTTGAACGACAGCAGCCGACAACCTTCAGCCGTCCGCAAGAGACGGATAATGGCACAGGGCACCGTATTATAAATACTGACGAGTTCGGCCGTCTGCGTCTCAAGCCGTTTTTTCTGCTCATCAATGCACTGGCGCATATACTCGTAGGAATACCGCGCCATCTTTGCGGGAAAGCCCAGCTCATCCTTTTCCATTTCCGTATAGGAATTGGACAGGTGGATATGGCAGCAGCGGATATGCTCCCCTGTCCGGCGGAAAATCGTCGTGATACGCTGATGCACCCGCAAATAAATATGCTCGGCAGGATCAGTGGCAACGTACATGCTGCCCGAACAGAAGCAGACATCCGGCGCGACGGACACGGCCTCGTAGCGCTCGTCGGAAAGAAGGCAGCGGGGCACTTTACCGCTGAAGCGGCGAAAAATTGCCGCCACCTCGTCAATACCGGCCGCGGACTCCCCTTCCCCGGCTCCGACCCAGACAATGTTGTCGTCAAAGAGTGCGATCAGGGCTTCTTCATCATGATCGCAATAGTGCTTATGGACCATATACCGCGTCAATTCTCTTGCAGCTTTCTCCAGATCTCCGGCTGCGTTCAGACAGGAACTACGTTCCATGAATTGACCTCCTGACAACTGCGGGCTGTACTCCCGCATGAAAACGCACACTACAGAATCAGGACAAGGCCGTTGCCCTATCAGACGACAAATGTTGTGGCGGAAAAACGAGAAAACGGCAAGTCGGAATACCCGTTGCCGTTCCTTGCGCGGCACAGGCAACAACGAAAACAGAGGCATCCCGCAGCAGGAGCCCTCTGTTTTCAGCCGGAGATACCGGTGCCTCCAGGTCCTTTACCGCGTGGCTGCGCGCCCGCCTGAAAATATTTTGTCACCGCCATCCTTCAGGATCAGCCGCCCTGAGGGACAGGATCGGCACAAAGCCATGCCAGACACTGTATAAGGTCGCCCGCAGCCGGATCAAACTCCCGGTTCGTGAGCTTTTCCGCATAGATATACGCCAGCACATCCTCTTCCGGCGCAGTCCGCGCTATAGTCAGAAGAAAAATGCTTCGCATTTCAAACCATACGGCCTGTCGTTTTGCGGAAAAAGCACATTTTTCCGCTCAATCCGGGCCGGACGACACCGTGCCGCCGTCTCGCGTTTCACCTTTTTCAAAGTTGAAGCGCCCTAAAAAATAAAGCGCATTCCGCCAAGATGCTCCGCCAGTCCGGACACGTTTTCCCCCTTCCGCCGATATGCCATTCTCCCGAACAAAGGTATCCGCAGCAGGAACTGCAAAACGGATTTGCCGCGTGCATACCCCTCCCGCGGATGCGCCCGTCTTGATGGACAGCGTATTCCCGACTATGCTCTGCAGTGGAATCGATATCAGGAGCATAAACAAAAGGAAGCACGCATGCGCATATATTATCCCGCCAAAGGGCTGCGCGGTAAGCCCTATCGCAGCGACATCATCAACAAAGACCTGTTCACGTTCTTTGAGGGGAAGCGCCCGCGCATCATCCCCTCTGAAGAAAAGCTGCTCGCTGTCGGCGCCTTTCCCACGTGCAGCATGGATATAGGGGAAAACACGGATTCCGAATATGTGAGCGATAAAGGAACCTTCTATATTCCCAAAAGCATCTATATGGGCGAAGTCGCCGCATCCGGCTGGGCCTTCGACTATTACTTTGTGGTGCTTTGCGGCGATGAGGTGGAACTGCGCTACCTGCGCCAGGACGGGCCGTGGCATGAGACGGTGGGTCGGGATACCGAAGTCACCGATCCCGCCATCATAGCGAAAATGGAGCGCACGCTGGTGATGCTCAAGGACGCGAATAAGCCCGTCATACCGGAGTCCGTGCCCGTATCGCGTCAGGCCCTCCTTACGCTCTTTACCCTGATGGGCGTCACCGATGCCGAAGAGCTGGCGGACAAAATCCACGCCGCAGCCACAAAGCCGACGGAATGCGCCGCGCTCGCTGAAGAGTTCGACTACGGTGACGAGCCCAAAACCGGCTGGCATTTCACGTTGATGCGGCTGGCCCTGAGAGACCGGCATCGCCTGGACTGGGTGGACTGGAAGGAAGCGCCGGCGGAAGTTTTTGCCTCCCTGTGCGACCTCCTGCCTCCGGGGGCAAAGGAATTTCTGCCCCCCTGGGACAATGAAGAAATTTATAGCGAATACGCCTATCCCGACGATGTGCTCCGCGATTGCAATCCCATTTTGAAGGAACGCTATGGCCTGACGATTCTCATGTGGGATGAAGGCGGCGACGAATACATGTTTTTTGTTGTGCCGGTCGACAAGGTAAAGGAAGCGTTTGCGGCAGCCTCCGAGCTGAACATGACCCTGCAACGCGTCGAAGACCTGCCTCAGGAAACAACGATAAAAATAGAGTATTAGGCTCAGAACTCATTATGTTTTGTCTTGAGGGAAAGGACCCCCCTTATGCCCGTAAGTAAGGCTCCTGCGTCGCCTGACGGGCACGGCCTGCGGCCGCCCGCCGGGTCGCTGCTTGCGGCAAAAAGGGGGTTCTTCCTTCCAGAAGAACAATTTCGAGCGTTTCAACTTTGAAAAAGGTAAAACGCGAGGCGACGGCACGACGCCGCCCGGCCTGTCATTTTGCGGAAAAACCGCACTTTTTTCGCGAAACGACAGGCCGTATGGTTTGAAACGCACAGCGTTTCAAACTGAAATTGCTCTAAATACTGGGGAATAACGGTTGAAAAAACTTCGCCAACGAAAAAAGGCTTACGATTTTCATCGTAAGCCTTTGGACTTTCTGGTTGCGGGGGCAGGATTTGAACCTACGACCTTCGGGTTATGAGCCCTTTTTGACAGAACTTGAAAGAGTTAGACACAGCTGGATAGACTTTGATTTATTTTTATTTTCAATAAGTTATCAAAAACAAGACTTTGCCGCGCATTGACCTGAATGGTTAGAAATTGACGGTGTGGTTAGAAATAGGTTAGAAAAATTTTGCCGGTTAAAACCTGCTCCCGCGTATGAACCACAACCCAAGGCAGTTCATGGCTACCCAAAAACGGCGATACCACCCAAAAAAATGGGCTGGCGTTTATGTGTACGAAACGTCAGAAATGTATAATGGCGCGCCTGACCTGTGTTTCTACATCACGTTTAAATCCGGCCGCCGCCTCATCTGGGAAAAGGTAGGCAAAATTTCCGAAGGATACGGGCCGGACGTGGCGGCGGAAATTCGCGCTGATCGGATAAAGGCCATCAGACATGGCGAAGAAGTCAAAACCGCCAAAGAACTCCGCCGCGAACAGGCGGAGAAAGACAAGCCCTTTGCCGAAATTGCGGATGCATATTTTAACATCAAGGGGCCGACCCTCAAAGGGTTGACCACGGATCGCAACCGTTACCTCAAACACCTCAAACCGCTGTTCGGCAAGCGAAGCGTCTCGGAAATCACGCCCCAGATGGTGGAGGAGCTGCGCAAATCCCTGAGCGAACGCAAACCGGCCACTCTCTGGAATACTCTTGAGCTTCTGCGGCGCATCATCAATTTTGGCGTCAAGACCAACCGCTGCCCCAATCTTGCCTTTCAGATCGAAATGCCCGTTAAGGACAATGAGGTTATTGAGCATCTGACGCCGGAAGAAACTCGCCGCTTTCTGGATTGCGCCCGCACATGGCCAGCCCGCGATGTGGGCAATATGCTCCTGCTGGCCTTTTTTACCGGTATGCGGCGCGGGGAGATGTTCAAACTGCAAGATGAGGACGTGGCCTTTGACCTCAAGCTCATTCGTTTGCGCGATCCCAAGGGCAGAAAAACCCTCTCCATCGGCATGAGTTCCCTGGTGGAAGAACTGTTACAAGAACAAATGGCATGGCGTGACGAACATTTTCCCGGCAGCCCCTATGTTTTCCCCGGCAAAAACGGCGAGATGCGCAAAGACTGCACAGCGGTTGACCGCTTCCGCAAGGCGGCGGGCCTGCCGCCCAAGTTCCGGCCCTTCCACGGGCTGCGGCATCACTTTGCCGTAAGCCTCGCCAACAGCGGCAAATTCAGCATGGACATGATCTCGGAAATGCTGACACACAAAAATGTGGATTTCACCAAAAAGAAGTATGCCCAATTCCTGCCGGAGACCTTGGCCGCTGCCAGCAACGCGGCGGCGGACATTCTCTCCGGCCAACGGTAGCTTTTGCGGCTGTTCCGATTATCGTGTACACATGGTGAGGAAAAAGATAGTATTGTAAGGAGCAGGCATGGCATTCACACTTCAAACGCTCAGGGAACAGGCCGCCGCAGGCGAGGACAGCACACGCCAGTTCAAGTCCCGAATCGACAATGCGGATTCTCTGGCTGCGGAAATGGCCGCCTTCGCCAATGCCAACGGCGGCGTCATATTTATCGGCGTGCAGGATGATGGAACACTGTCCGGCATAACATCCCGAGAATTGCATGATGCGAACCAGTTGATCGGCAACGCCGCCAGCCAGCATGTCCGCAGCCCGCTTGTGGTGCAGACGCAGAACATTCTTCTTGAAAATGGAAATGTGGTTATCGCCCTGACCGTTCCTGCAGGAATGGACAAACCCTACTTTGACAGGAAAGGCGTTATCTGGCTGAAAGCCGGGGCGGACAAGCGACGTATCAATTCAAAAGAGGAACTGCGCCGTCTTTTTCAGTATACCAGCCAATTCCATGCCGATGAATTGCCCACAAAGGCGGGCATTAACAAACTGGACAAGCTGCTGTTCCGGGATTTTTTGAAAAAGCGGTATGACAGTGACTTCCCGGATATCCACGCAGAACAACTGCGCCTGCTGCAAAATCTGAACCTCGCCGCTGGCGATGGAAATCTCAATCTGGCCGGAGTGCTGCTTTTTGCCGAACAGCCGGAGCTGATTTTTCCGCAGTTCGTGGCAAAAGGCGTCCGCTTTCCGGGAATTGCCGTTCATGCCGACAGCTACGATGACACCGAAGATTTTGAAGGCCCGTTGAGCAGACTTTTCAAGGATGCCCTGGCTTTTGTCATGCGCAACCTGCACAAGGTACAGGGCAAGAATGGCGTCAACTCACCGGGCACGCCGGAAATACCGGAACAGGTTTTTGAGGAACTGCTGGTCAACGCCCTTGTACACAGGGATTATCTTGTCAGCGCGCCCATCCGCATTTTCATTTTTGATGACCGCGTGGAAATCATCAGCCCCGGCACGTTGCCGAACAATCTGACCATAGCCAATATCAAAGCCGGCAATTCCAATATCCGCAACCCTATTCTGATTTCTTACGCCGCCAAGGGGCTTTTGCCCTACCACGGCATCGGCTCCGGCATTCTGCGCGCTCTTAAGGCATGGCCAGATATTGATTTTGAAGACGATCGGGAGAGTTCGCTGTTCAAGGCCATTGTACGCAGAACCCACCGGCCTGCGGAAAACACTGGGGTACTTGCACCAGAACTTGCATCAAAAACACAAAATTTGCACCAGAAACAAGGGCTTTCTGATGCAACTCTGCGCGATATTGCACCGGGAATTGCACCAGAACTTTTTGCGCTCCTTGAGCGTATCTCCGCCAATCCGCGCATAACCACAACCGAACTCGCTACTGTTCTAAACGTGAGCCGACGCACGATTCTTTACAGAACAACCATGCTCAAGGAAAAGGGCATCTTGCGCCGCATCGGTCCCAGCAAGGGCGGACAATGGGAGATTCTCCCATGAAGTTTGTTCCCAACGGTTCGATTATCAAATTTCTGCTGATTGCTGTTCTGAGCTGTGGCCTTGCCTTTCTCGTGGCATGGCTGACGACCATGTTTACCGTTATTAAACTTACGCAAGGAGTTTCACTTGCAGGAGTAGCGCTGATACTGCTCTGGTGCGTCGTGATCGGCGGGGCCGCTGTTTGGAGCATCTGCGCCTTTTGTGCGCTTTATGTGGGAACATGGCGCAAACATCACGTTGATCACGCAATCCGTCTGAGTGAAGCCATGCTCATGCTGCATGCTTCCACGAACCATGAACAGTTGGAAGCGCTTCGCCATTATCGTATCCGGGTGTTCAAAAGTCATGAAGCAATCCCGGCGGGAGGAAAGCTCGGCGTGGATTGCCGCGAAGTTTCCAACTTTCTTTCTCCCATGCTCTTTGGGTTCAATAAGTTTTTTGCTCTCGGCTCGCCCGAATATTGTTGCGATGCCACACAACTTTCCGCGATTGTGGAGGAAAATCAGACGCGCTGGTGTGGCGAAAGCAGTGTAGCTCCAAGCTGTGATGCCGCAAAACTCAACAGGGAGATTGAAGAGCTGAAAAAGAAATACAAGGAAATGACGGAGAAATATACCAGCACAGCGGGACGAGAAGGCAAATTAAAAAACGAAATTGAACAAATGGAAGCACATATACACATTCTTGTCACATTAGCAAATAAGGTTACCAGAGAATTCACCCACCCACTCGCCAAACACGAAATCACGCGCCAATACAAGGAAATTGGCAAGACGTTGGGGGTTGAAAACGCTCCGGGCAATTACATAGAAATTTTTCGCAGGGCAATGCCGAAAGAGTATATCAACCACGGCGGAGCGCCTATTCAAAATCCCTGAAAGGCAAGAAACCTGACCTGCTCAGGTTCGCAACCCTCAACTTGTCCCCGTTATAACATATTGACATCCTCCCCCGCCTAAAGTCGGGGGATTCCTATCGGTAGCGGCTCTAACG
>CAMBWG010000020.1 GCA_945871415.1 uncultured Desulfovibrio sp. | reverse complement strand
CTCGGGGCCGAGGTCACGCTCCATGAATTCCAGCACTTCGCGGCCGCGTTCGCCAATCAGACCGATAACATTGACGTCGGCTTTGGTGTAGCGGGCCATCATGCCCATGAGCGTGGACTTGCCCACGCCGGAACCGGCCATGATGCCCACGCGCTGCCCCTTGCCCAGCGTGATCAGACCGTTGATGGCACGCACGCCCACGTCCAGAATATCCGTAATGCGGGGACGCTGCAAAGGGTTCGGCGGATCGGCATACAGGCTGCCCAGCTCGGGATGCCATTCCCGTCGCGCATCCAGAATCCACTGCGGCGTAAAGGGACGCTGCGCCTCCATCTGCGCGGCAAAGTCCGCCTTGCCTTCCGAGGTCTGCGCCAACGGCGACGCGCACAACTCGGTGCTGATGGCCGGACCGGAATCCAGCGGCGTGCCGAAGGCGTCAAAGGCGCGCCCCAGCAGCTCCGGGCCCACGGGAAACACCGGCGGCAAACTGGTATTGCGAATACGGCTGCCGGGCCGGATACCCCGCATATCGCCATAGGGCATGAACAGCAGATTACCGTCGCGGAATCCTACGACTTCGGCGGCGATGCCCTCGCTGTCCTCCGAAGGCATCATGTGGCAGACAGCCCCCAGAGGCGCCCGCAATCCGCTGCCTTCGGCCACAAGACCAACCACCTTGGTCACCTTGCCGTACAACTTCATGGGGCTGCCCGCCTGCAAAAGACGGCTACAGGACTGGGGATCAAGCTTCATGGTCTTTCCTTGTTCTGGAAGCTGTTTCAAAAACGAATCACAGACAGCGCCGCCCCTCACCCCCGCAACCGCCGCTGCGCGGGAAGAGGCGGCTTGAGCAAATGCCGGAGGCTACGCGCCGGGCAGGAAACCGCCGCCGGTCAGAATGTCCGGAGACGTGGCGGGAGCCGGTTTGGGACGCGGCGCCGCCGGAGCCGCGGGCGCGCTGACGGAAGGCGTGGCCGGCGGTTCCTCCAGCGGGAAAAGTTCGTCTTCCAGCGCAGCCCGCGAGGTGTTGGAACGCGGTTCCGGCAACGCTTCCTCTTCCGCGACGGCAGGCGCAGAGGCGGCTTCCGGGGCTTCTGGTGCGGCTTCCTCCGTACCCTCGGGCAGGGCCGGTTCTTCCGCTGCGGGCAGGACATCGGCGCTGTTGTTCTCCACGGGAGCGGCACCCTCCACCATCGCCGTGTCCGCAACGACGGGCTCTTCGGGCAGGGCTTCGGACTGGACGTCGCCCGGCTGTCCCGCTGTTTCCGTCAGGGTCCGATCAAGTTCCCCATCGGAAAGGACATCCGCTTCGGCCTGAACGTCTTCCGGCACATTCTCCGACGGAAGTTCCGCCGCTGCGGCGGGCGCGGGGGTTTCCGGCGCGGCCTCGGGAGCGGGAGCTTCCGCCTCCGGAGCTTCATCCACCGGCGCAAGAGCCCTGATGCGCTGCACAGCGCGCTGCGCCATCTCTTCGGCCGCCTCGCGCACGGTGCGTTCCGCATCGCTGCCGGGCAGGGCCAGATGAATCAGCACGCTGTCAACCAAATCCTTGAAGCATTCCCTGCGCGCATCCACGCTGCCGCTGTTGGTTTCCACAATGAAGCCGCCCAGCTCCAGCGAAGCGTCGCCTTCCACAACCCAGTTCTGCAGTTCCGGCGCGCGTTCCCGCGCGGCCTTGAACAACGTTCCCACCATCTTCTCGTCCTCGGGATGTACCCGGACGGTGATGGTGGCGCGATTTTCCAGCAGCGACAGCGAGTCCAGCAGGACGGCGCGCACAACGGCGTCGTGCTGCGTATCCATCACATGGCCCGTGGCGGCGCTTACGGCCACGCGGGTCAGCTCGGCCAGATCCTCGCGCCACTGGGCGTCGATGGTTTCAAACTGCGCGGAAAGAGCCTGCAGCACCCACGCCAGATGCTGCCCCAGCTCGCCCCGGAAAGCCCGCAGCTCGCCTTCGGCGCTCTCCACCCCGGCGGCATGGCCGTCCGCCTGCGCGGATTCGTGAATCCGGGCTGCCTCATCGCGGATGCGCTGGGCCTCGGCTCTGATATCGGCGGCCTTCTGCAGTTCCGCCTGCATGGCCTCATAGCCTTCTTTTGTGGACTGGCGAATGCGTTCCACTTCCGCCAGAATCAGATCGCTCTGACGCTGCGCCTCTTCCCGGGCCTCGGCCAGTACCTTCTGGCGTTCGGCGTAGGCTTCGCCCAGAATCTGCCGCGCCCGCTCCGTGGCCTTTTCGCGGACGCGCTCCATATAGTCTTCCTGCACCTTCTGGCGCACCTGAGCCCGCCGCGCGGGCTCCTGCATGGCGTCCAGTTCCTCCACGGTGGCTTCGCGCTCGCCCATGAAGATGGTACCCCACTTCTTGCGCAAATCGTCCAGGGGCATGGTTGTACTTCCTTTTTTCTTTTCGGCGTGGACAGTTCCAGCCATGTTCCCGAACAGCCGGCAGAAGCACGGACCGCCGCGCCGGAGGACGCTCCACAAAGAAACGCCCATGCTCCGGCGGCTGCGGAAGAAACGCCCGCGCCCGGGGGCAGCATGACCAAAGAAAACAGAGAGCTTTTGTCCGATGCGGTTCCGGCGCACCGAAAGGACGGCCGCGTCCGGTTCCGCATCCCGGAGCCGCTAGAGCGTTTTGCCTTTGAAAAAGGTAAAACGCGAGGCGGCGCACAGCGCCGCCCGGCCCGAAGTGAACGGAAAAACCGCGTTTTTTCCGCGAAACAACAGGCCGCATGGTTTGAAACGCCGGGCGTTTCAAACTGAAATTGCTCTAAACAAAGATGTCGCTGTTGCCGCCGCGGTTGACCACAACCTTGTTCTCGGCCTCGAGCCGCCGCACGACCTTGACAATATTCTGCTGCGCGCCTTCCACGTCCGAAAGCTTGGTGGGGCCCATGTATTCCAGTTCTTCCCGAATCATGTTGGCGGCACGCTCGGACATGTTGCGGAAGAACTTTTCCTTGAGCTCGTCGCTGGCGCCGCGCAGAGCAAGAATGAGATCTTCCTGCTGCGTTTCCCGGATGACTTCGCGGATGCCCTTGTCGTCGATATTCTTGCAGTCCTCGAACACAAACATGAGGTTGCGGATATCTTCGGCCATCTGGGCGGAATCTTCTTCGATTTCCGACAGCACTTCCTCTTCCGTGGCGCGGTCCACGGCATTGAGGATTTCGGCCACGGACTGCACGCCGCCGACCTTCTTGCCTTCCTTGCCGCCCATGGCAATGAGCTGACTCGTCAGCACCTTGTCCACTTCCATAAGCATGTCTTCCGGCACGGATTCGAGACGCGCCAGACGCATCAGCACTTCGGCGCGAACGCCGGCGGGCAGGCTGGTCAGCAGGCTTGCCGCCTGATCGGAATTGAGATGCCCCATAATCAGGGCCAGAGTCTGCGGGTGTTCGTTGCGCAGAATCTGCGACAGCATGCGCGGGCTCACCTGACCGAGCTCGCGGAAGGGGGCCGGGCCGGTATCAAGGTTGAGGGTGTCCATGATGTACTTGGCCGTTTCCGGGTCCGTATTTTTGACAAGCAGCCGCTTCAGCGTGTCGCTGCCGCCGGAAATCATGTCCACGCCTTCCACCAGCGATTCGTGGAAGTCGCGCAGCACCTGCTCAACCACATCCTTGGGCACGGGCGGCAACTCCACAATCGCACGGGATACATCGGCTATTTCCTGCCGATCCATGCGTTTGAACACGTCCGAAGTGAACTTGTCACCCATGGAAAGCAAAAGTACGGCAATGCGCTGCTGTCCCGTCAATTCCATCCCCGATCCTCCACGGCGGCCTTCGGCTGCACGACGATTGTCGCCTCTCCCCGCAACGCGCGCCGGCACCCGCTTTTCTTGATATAAAATGTAGACATTTTTACGAGTTTTTTTAACTCACTGCCCCAAATATGAAAAATCGGCGCTCCGGGAAAAAATATGCCGGAGAGCCTCGACGAGTGATGCGCGACTCTTGCGAGCCGCGCATCACTTTCTCATTACTTGGCGTGATTACTGCTTTTTGTCAAGCCACCGCTTAATGATATTGACGGCCTGATCCATATGCTGATCCGTCATACGGAAGAGCCTCAGTTTCAATTCTTCCACGCGCTGATTGGTTTCCTTCTGGGCGTGGCGCAGGGCCTTGATGTCCGCGAGGGAGGGGAGGTCCTTGCCCCCGTCGTCAACGGGCTGAGGGCGTCCGCTAGGCTTTTGCACTACTTTCATTCTTTCCCATCCAGCCGCGCATAAGGGTCACCACCTGTTCCATGTGATTATCGGACAGGGCGAAGATATGCGCCTTGAGAGCTTCAATATCCTTGTAGGACATTTCGTCCTCATCCTCGTCAGCCGCTTCCGCATCGCCCTTGGCCGCGTCTTCCAGCGCTTCATAGAGGGCAAGCTGCTCTTCGGCGGCGGGCAGGCCCACAAGGTCGTCGACCATTTCCCCGGCTTCCACTTTCGGGCGGATGAGGGCCAGCACCACGGGGCGGACAACCAGCATCAGGAAGAGGAAGGCCAGCAGGGCATTGAGCAGCGGCTTGCCCAGACGTTCGGCATAGGTGGCGAGGATGTCGCCAAAGTTCGGGTCAACCGGCGGTTCGGAATCCATGAAGGGAGCGGAGCTCACTTCGAGGGAGTCGCCGCGCGCCGTATCCAGACCAACAGCATTTGACACCAATTGCCGCACGCGATCAAGTTCTTCCTTGCTGCGGGGCGTGAAAGCCCAGGCGCCGTCCACCTTCTGATAGGTGCCGTCGATGATGACAGCCACGGTCAGGCGGCGCAGATCGCCCACATTGGCGACAATCTGCTGTTCTTCCTTGTTGATTTCGTAGTTGGTGGTACGGGTTTCGCGGCTGCCGTTCTGGTCGGACACGGAACCGGTGATGCCGTCGCCGCGGAAGTTGGCATCGGGAGCGCCGCCCTCAAGATTGGCGCGGCCCTGCTGCGTTTCTTCGCTGCGCTGCTCGCTGCGCACGGCCACCTTTTCGGGATCATAGAGCTCGCGGCGGATGGTCTTCTGGCTGAAGTCCATGTCGGCATTGACCTTGGCAATGACGCGACCGGGACCAAAGAGCGGCTGCAGCATTTCCTCAATGCGGCGCTCCAGGTTGCGCTGCACTTCAAGCCGGTGTTCCATCTGCGTGGAGGTGGCGCCCGCAAGACTGTCCGATACGGGCTGATAGAGCACCTTGCCGCCGTTGTCGGTAATGGACACATGATTGGGATCAAGACCTTCCACAGCCATGACGGTCATGTTGAGGATGGCGTTGATTTCCTTGGGGTCCGGCTTGCGGGTGGGCGAATGCAGCTTCAGCACCACCGATGCGGACGGAGCCTGACGATCTTCCACAAAGAGACTGCGCTGCGGAATAACCAGATGGACGCGCGCGCTCTCGACGCTGGGAAATTCGCTGATGGTGCGCGCCAGTTCGCCCTGCAGCGCTCTGGTGTAGTTGATCTTCTGCACAAAGTCCGTCTGACCGACCTTGACCTTGTCGAAAAGTTCAAAGCCGATGCCCTGCCCCACCAGACCGCCTTCGCCGGCAACCCGGATACGCTGGGCATAGACGACCTCGCGCGGCACCATGACGGTCGTGCCGTTGTCGGCAAGCTGATACGGCGTCTTGTCAGCCTGAAGCATCTTGATGACGCGGTTGGCGTCTTCCGGCGTCAGGTTGGAATACAACACCTGAAAATCGGGACGGCTGGAATAGATGGCCAGCCCTATGAATGCGGCAAGCACGAGAACGGTCCCGGCACAGACGGAAATCCGCTGCCCCTTGCTCATGCGGCCCCAGGCTTCTTTGATTCGTTCACTGATACTGGACATGAAAGGCGGTGTGGCCATGGTGTTACTCCTCATCCTGACGGTTCCTGACAAGGCTTTGACGCCTCGTTCTCGCACTGTATTATGCAACGCCCGTGCCAGAATGAAAAAAGCCGTTTTCCCATGCCGCAAAGGGCACGGAAAAACGGCGCGGAGCCTCTTTTCATCGGCTTTTTTGTCCGTTCCGCGGCGTCGCCGGAGGGCAAAGAAAAAATGACGCGCGCGTCAGCGGATCGCCGCACGCGATCCGCCGCGCCGCGTCGTCCATCTGACGCCGGAGCACAGCGGACGGCCGCAGGCCGTGCATCGACGGCAGAGCATGGGGCGCTCTTCCTCCGGAAGAGCGCGCTGTCAGACAGATCGCCGGCCGGATTCGCCGTCCAGCGCGCACCGCCCCGGCCTTTTCGGTCGGGAACAAAAAAATGACGCCCCCGCGACATCTCCCCACTGCCGCAAGGACGTCAAAACTGTCGGGAACTTACTCCCCTCCCTGCCGCAAAAGCCGCCGGACACCGACGGCTGTACGCCGCCCGCCACGCCGCGCACGGGAGCGCAACGAAAATTCCCGGGACGCTGGACGCCAGGACGCTCTCGTGTCATGCTGAAGACGCCTGTTTTCGCCAGCGAGCACAAAAAATCTCGCACTATTTCAAGACGGATCATACCCCCGGAGGTCTCATGCCACGACTACAGCACTTCCTTATTGCGGCGCTGCTGCTCCTCATGGCCGCCACACCGGCAACGGCCACGCAACACCTTACCGGCGAGGCCTTTGACGGTCTGCGCTGGGGTACGCCCATCACGGGGCTGCCGCCCTTTCTCGGCACGGCAAAACGGCTGATTGAACCTGTCGTCACCGATCAGAATATGTATCACTATGCGCTTTCCAGCGCCATGAGCATTGCCGACAAACCGGTTCTGGGCTACGTCAGCACAACCGAAACGCAGCGCCTCAACGGGCTGCTGTTCCATTATTGCGGCGCCCGCACCTTTGCCGTCGCCATGAAAGCCTTCCGGGACATGGCGCATGCCCTGTCGCGCCAGTGGGGTCCCTATCGTAATGAAAGTCTGACCGGACGCCATATCTACGGACACGAGCATTACCGTTATCGCTGGCGCAGCGTGTACACTGTCATTACGCTGACCGCCGACTTCTACAACGGCAACGGAGAAATTTTCGTGGAGTATCTTCCCGTCATTTATTAGAGCAATTTCAGTTTGAAACGCTTCGTATTTCAAACCGCACGGCCTGTCGTTTCGTGGAAAAACGCTGTTTTTCCGCTCACTTCGGGCCGGGCTGCCTTGTGCTGCCCTTTTTAACGGGGGAACGCTCCGGGCGTCGTTACAGCAGTCTCATGATATAATCTCGCTCCGACGCGGCGCAAACAGCCGGGAAGGGCCTGAAAGCGCATGTTCCGGCCTTGGCCGCAAATGCAGCCGGTTCAGGACCTTTCGAGCGGCAGCGCCTGTCGTCTTCCCGCCGATCGGCGGGAACCGGCGGCGGACTGTCCGCTTTCTCATCCTTTTCCGAAGCGTCGGACGCTTCCTCGCGGACAGCTCCGGCGTATTCCGGCGAACAGGGAGCAGCGCATGAAGGCAGCGACGCCGTGTCCGCTTTCCGTCGCCCTCCGCCCGCAGCGGCCTTCCGGCTGCGGGCATACCCTGGGCATGGGAAAGAAAGATCTGGTGTTTTTTTCTCCGAGCCTCCATCCGGCACAGAGAAAACGGAAGAACATCAGAATTGCAGCTTGGCCAGTTCCTTGTAGGCTTCCAGCACCTTGCCGCGCACAGCCGTGGTCAGCTTCATGGCAAGGCTGGACTTCTGCATGGTCACCATAAGTTCGTGCACATTCTGATTGCGCCCCGACGCAAAATCTTCCACAGCCTGCGCCTTGGCCTGCTGCAAATCATTCACCCGCGCCAGAGATTCGGAAAGCGTCTGCGAAAAGCTGTTGTCCTGTCCGAAAGCCGTATGCCGCGTTTCGCGCCGCACCATAAAATCGCTGTGCGAGCCGAAATCCTCGCTCCGATCCACGCTGTCGCGCAGCAGGCTTCTGTCCGTGCCGCGGCTGTACTGCACCGGCATCCCCTGACGCAGGGAGCTTTCCACCGCATTAAAATGCTGCACGGCATTTTCATACGCCTTCATACCCGTAGACTGCACACCCATGATCTTTCTCCTCTTCCCGCGGCGCGTTCCTGCCCGGGAACGCGGCCGCCCTGTGCCGTTTTTTCAGACACTGCCGGAACTGTCCCGTCCGCAGCGAAAAAATCCGTCTTACTTACCGATTTCCAGGGCCTTGGTATACATGCCCTTGATGGCTTCCATGGTGGTGACGTTGGCTTCGTAGTTGCGCTGCGTCGTCATCATGTGCGCCATTTCTTCCACCACGTTGATGTCGGGGTAGAACACATACCCGTCCGCATTGGCATCGGGATGCCCCGGCTCGTACACGCGCTTGAGCGGGCGGTTGTCAATATTCACCGACATGACGCGAACGCCCTTGAGCTCGCGATCCAGCGCCGAACGCATATGGATGGAAAAAGGATCGTCCACATCCGTGGCCACCTGCACAACCGTGCGGCGGCGGTAGGGACCGCCCAGCGGGGTGCGCGTGGTCTTGACGTTGGCCAGGTTCATGGAAATGGTATTCATGCGCGTGCGGTCGGCCGACAGGCCCGACGCACTGATATCAAGCGCCGTCATGAAGTCCATAATAAGCCTCCTTTACTGCCTGCAATTCCTGGAGCATTTTCAACGGCCTGTCGTTTCGCGGAAAAACGCGGTTTTTCCGCTCACTTCGGGCCGGGCGGCGCTGTGCCGCCGCCTCGCGTTTACCCCTTTTTCAAAGTTGAAACGCTCTAA
The DNA here is from genome assembly GCA_945871415.1 of uncultured Desulfovibrio sp. Classification (GTDB taxonomy): domain Bacteria; phylum Desulfobacterota; class Desulfovibrionia; order Desulfovibrionales; family Desulfovibrionaceae; genus Desulfovibrio. The sequence goes on along the minus strand of CAMBWG010000020.1, from coordinate 4,676 downwards.
GCCTGCTTGGCATCCTGAATCAGCGAGGCCAGACCTTCAAAGTTCTTGGCCTGAATCTGGGTCAGAGCCGAGTACTGGAGCTGATTCTTGGCATGCTTGGCCATTTCCTTATCCAGGTTCACCCGATCTTCGCCGTGGATCTGGCGCGGCTTGAACTGCTTGAACCATTCGGGAGTAAAGGTCTCTGCGGAAAACATTGCAGGCATATGCCCCGCACGGGTTGTGGCCATAGTACCGCGCATATCGAGGCCGAGAGCCTTCTGCAACTCGTCTTCAAATTCCAGCTCGCGCGGCTTGTAATTGGGAGTTTCCATATTGGCAAGGTTACTTGCGATAACATTCTGCCGTTGCAGCTGCATATCCATAACCTTGCTGATCAGATCAACCTGCGCATTGAACATACTCTTCATGACACGTCTCCCACGTGATTGCTTTCGTTGTACACCGTTAAAAGCAACATGCGTGCCACATTAAAAAAAATTCAATAATATCAATATAAAAAAACCGCCACACAGTTGTGCGGCGGTTTTTTGACTGCTCGAAAGCCTGCCGTTTATCCCCCTTTTCCTCCCCGGGAACGCAAAAAGCGACAGAAAACAAGCATATCCCGAAGCTGCACGCCATCTTCAATCAACGGCTGCGGATACCCGTGCAGAAAAAAGCCGGTGCGCCGGAAGCAGGGATGAAAGCCGCAACGCCCCTCATAAAAACGGCGCATGCGGGGCGTCTCGCCCGTTCCGGCAATCATGGCGTCATACGCGCCGTCATACAGACCGCACAGGCGCATCAGGAGCTGCGCTCCGCAGCCCTGTCCGCGAAAGGCAGACGCCGTCGCCAGCAACGTACACTCACAGACACGAAGCCCTTCGAGCGCGGGCGCAAGTCCGGCTTCCCGGCCTCCGGCGGCAAAGGACGCGCTGACATCCGCCACCACGGCCATGCTCACCGGTTCCCGTTTGTTGCAAAACAGACCGTACAGTTCCCCCTTCCGCAGATGACGCCGCAACAGGGTTTCATTGTCATCAGCAGGACGCAGAAACGGTAAAAAACGTTCTTTAGCGACACGAATGCGCCGCAACAGAAGACTGGGCACGGCGGACATCATTTCAGGCGCATCTCCGCATCGCTGACGCCCCGCTCCCGCAGACGCACATAGACATGGGCACAGGCCTCGGCATCGGAGGACGCGTCATGATGCCGCAGGGGAATGCCGAAGTACTCGCAGACGACGTTCAGCTTGCGCGACGGCAACGGCAGCGAGCGCCGCGATCCCTTGAGCGTGCACAGAAAGGGAATGGCCGGACGATCGAAGCCCGCGTTTCTGCAGCAGGCATACAGCACCCGGCGATCAAAACCCGCATTATGCGCCAGCAGCCATTGCGCCCCCTCCATAAAGGAAGCCATGCGCGGCCAGACCTCGGCAAAGGTCGGCGCATCACGCAGCATGGGCCAGGTCAGGCCGTGCACTTCCGTAAACAGAACCCGCGAAGACGGCGGACGCAGCAGCGTCGAAAAACTGTCCGTCACCTGTCCGTTTTCCAGACGAACGAGCCCCACGGCGCAGGCGCTTCCCGCGTCATATCCGGACGTTTCAAAATCTATGGCCACACATGACGGCAGGGCCGAAAAAGGCATCAGCAGTTCTCCCGAACCTAGAGCATTTTCAGTTTGAAACGCTGTGCGGTTCAAACCATACGGCCTGTCGTTTCGCGGAAAAAGCGCGGTTTTTCCGCTCACTTCGGGCCGGACGGCGCTGTGCCGCCGCCTCGCGTTTCACCTTTTTCAAAGTTGAAATGTTCTAATAGCAATCGCACAGTGTAGGCAGACGACGGCTTTGCAGCCGGATGTTGCCGGAAGCCAGCTCGCGCCGCAATTCCTCAAGGCGGGAAAACACGCGCGGCGGCACGGCAAGACCGGAATGCCGCGCAAAGGCTTCCGGCGAAGTCAGCACAACACCCCCGTCTTCCAGGGTGCGGGTAATAATCTTGCCCCCGGCAAAGCGACCTTCCGCAGCGGCGGCCACAATCTCGAAAACGGCCAGATCCAGACGACGCACAATGGACGTTACCGTGCGCTCCGGCAGCAGCGGGCGGGACGTTTCTCCCACAAGATAGCCGCCGCGCGCCGCAATGCGTTTCACGGCGGCCGCATCGGCGCGCCGTGCCATGACGGCGACGACGGCCGTACCTTCATCCATCAGTCCGTCGGCCTGTCCGGCAGCGGCGGCCTCATCGGTAAAGGACCCGGCGTCCCGGCGGATAACGCGTATTTCAGGAGAAATCAGCCGGGCTCCCTCCACATAGGCGGCAAACATGGAATCATCCATGGGCGTACTTTCGCCGGAAAGCCAGCCGACGGCCTCCCCGGTAAGCCCACCGGGCAGAACGCCGGAACGGGCCGTCAATGCGGCCGCGGCTCCGGCCAGAAAAGCCGCCTGCTCATCGGCAAATGTCACGGACATGATATTGGGAGCGCGAACGCCGGTATCAATGCAGCCGAAGCGCACTTTACGGAAATTGGCGGCATTGTCGCGCAGCACCTCATGCAGACGGGCATCAGCCATCAGCACCAGATCCGAAGATGCGGCCGCGGCACGAAAGACGGCAGTCTGATCCTCCCCGGCAGGAGCGGCAACAATATGCGCCTCGATGCCGAAGCGCTTCCGGGCCTCCTCCAGCCCCCGCCGCAGATCCGCAGCCTGAGGATTGGCGGGATCGGGATCTTCCAGCAGCAGGGTTACGCGCAGGGGCGCGGCGGCAACAGGCCCCGCAACTGACAGCACGACGAGAAAAAGCAGCACAAAGGACAAGACTCTTCGGAAAAACATCTAATATTCCCCGTTGGTTGTGGAAGTATACCTTCCAGTCTACAGCGGAGGAAGTATAGGACTCGGACCCGCGCCACGCAAGCAGAGAGCCGCCCCCTTTCCCCGGAGAGCCTCTGACGCGGCATGATTTAGCGCAAAATTTCACAACGCGACCGCCTAGAAATTCCCGAAAAAAAAAACTATACTTTCCCCATTGCAACTACGGGGCTGCGACGGCATCCAGCCCGGAGATTTCACCATCAACCCGCTAAGCACTGGGGATTGCGCGCCATGAAAGATATGTTGCCCGCGTGGCTGACGCCGCAAGAGATTGAAAGCACCCTGGCCAAGGCCACAGAACCGGACAGCGCCGCCTTGTCCGCCATCCTGGAAAAATCTCTCGCCCTGCAGCCTCTCGGTCTGGCCGAAGTGGCCGCCCTGCTGCGCGTGGAAAGCAAAGAAGGTCTGCGGACCGTCTTCGAGGCGGCCGACAAGGTCAAGCAGAAGGTCTACGGCGATCGCGTCGTCCTGACCGCCCCTCTGCATCTTTCCAACCATTGCGGCAGCGAATGCCTGTATTGTGCCAACCGGCGCAGCAATACGCTGATTGAACGTCGGTACATGACGCCGCCGGAAATGCGGGAAGCGGCGCTTCATCTTATCCGGCAGGGGCACAAGCGCGTCGTTCTCGTCAGCGGCCAGCTGCCCAATGCCGAGGTGGAATATCTCGCTGAAGCCGTCAGCATCATGTACACCGTCTATGAAGACATGGGCGAACTGCGCCGGGTCAACATCAATGCCGGCCTGCTCTCCGAAGAAGATTTCCGCACGCTGACGCGTTACGACATTGGAACCGTTCTCCTTTATCAGGAGACTTATCACGAAGATTCCTACCGTGCCGCCCACAAGTCCGGGCCCAAGAGCAATTACTTTAAACGCCTGAACGGACCGGACATTGCCAAGCAGGCAGGTATGAACGAAGTCGGTCTGGGGCTGCTGCTGGGCCTTGGGCCGTGGGAGTTCGATCTGCTGGCGCTGACGCAGCACTCGGCACATCTGCTGCGCCTCTACGGCGAAGGCGCGCACACGGTTTCCCTGTTCCGCATGCGTCCCGCTCCGGGGGCGCTGCTTGCGCCTCCGTATGCTCTGCGCGATGCCGAATATCTCCGCTGCGTGGCCATCGCCCGTCTGGCCCTGCCCACAGCCGGCATCATTCTTACAACCCGCGAGCCTTCCGGCCTCTGGCGCAACGGCTGCAGCGTCGGCGCGTCCCAGCTCATCACGGGCAGCGTGGCCAACCCCTATCAGGACTGGGACGAAAACGCGGGCGAACACGGCGTGCGCTTCCCCCTGAGCGAAGACCTTCATGTGGATGAAGTCGTGCGCTTCCTGCTGGAGGAATGCCGCCATCTGCCTTCCTTCTGCACGGCCTGTCCGCGGCTCGGACGCGTCGGCTCCGAGTTTTACAACATCACGTCGGACTGCGGCATGCGGAGCCAGTGCGGCCCTAATTCCATTGCCTCCTTCATGGAATTTCTGCTGCATTACGCCACCCCCTACACCCGCGGGCTCGGCGATCGCCTCATTGCCGAAAAGCTGCGCGCGCTTACCGAAGGCGAACGCATGGCCGCCGTCCGCATCCTGCAAAAGGTGCTGGCCGGCCGCGTGGACGAATTCATCTAGAGTCTCTCATCATGTTTTTGAGGGGGAAGAAACCCCTTTTGCTCGCGGCAAAAAGGGGTTTCTTCCCCCTCAAACTCCCCCATCTTCCCCAAAACCCGCTCGCTGGGACGACGCCGTATCCAGCGGTACTAAAGCATTTTCAGTTTGAAATGCTTTGCATTTCAAACCATACGGCCTGTCGTTTCGC
>CAMBWG010000019.1 GCA_945871415.1 uncultured Desulfovibrio sp. | reverse complement strand
GTCGTCATCATCCTCAAAGAGAGGACGTTGGGGCCGGGGCGTCTGACCTTGTTGTTTCTTCTTTTTTTCCTGTAGTTTATCCCAATCCCAGTTCATCAAAGATTCCTTGTTTCGGGCTGCGCCTTTCCCGGCGTGCAGCGGAAGGCAGCGGCCGGAAGGCGGCAGGGGGAACGACACGCCTTACCGGGGAACGACTGCGGCGCAGTCTGCCCCGGCGGAACTCCTGCGAAACGGACGCCGTGTCATGCGCGGCATTCCGTTCTCGACATAATCTCTTTTATAGTAGGGCACTCCCGCCCCACGGTCAAGGAAGCCCCTCCCGGAGCCTTTTCAGCTGGCCGGGCGGCGCTGTGCCGCCGCCTCGCGTTTCACCTTTTCCAAAGTTGAAACGCTCTAAACGGCAGCGACCGGGAGCGCACAGGGCGCTTCCGGTCGCACATATCCGTAAAAGAAAAAACACAGAGGGCTGATCTGTACGGCTGATGCCCGGCATCAGCGCCGCGCGCCGTGTCGTTCCAGTCCCAGCGTGATCAGACGCTCCAGCAGCGCGCCGAAGTCCAGACCGATAACGGCGGCTTCCTGCGGCACCAGACTGGTAGGCGTCATCCCGGGCAGGGTGTTCACCTCCAGCAGGGTCAGACGCCCCTCCGGCGACAGGATAAAATCCGTACGGCTGTACCCCGCAAGGCCCAGCGCTCTGTGCGCGGCAAGCGCCAGCCGCCCGGCCTCGTCCAGAACCTCCTGCGGCAGCGGCGCGGGGCAGATTTCCCGTGCGCCGCCCTTGGCGTACTTACTGGTGTAATCAAAAAAGTCACCGGCAGCGGGCTCAATGAGAATGGGCGGCAGAGACCGATCCCCCAGAACCCCGCAGGTCACCTCGCGCCCTTCAAGCTGCGGTTCCAGCAGAGCGCTGTCGCCCGCCGCAAAGATCTCCGCCAGCAGCGCATCCAGTTCCTGCCGGTTCGCGGCACGGCCGAGGCGCAGGGACGATCCCCCCGTATTGCTCTTGACAAAGAGGGGCCAGGGCAGGCGCGGCTCCCAGTCGGCCGGCGGCGGCACGGGCAGAAATTCCCAGTCGGCCGTAGGCAGACCGGCCATGCGGAAAATCTGCTTTGCCGCGGCCTTGTTGAGCGCAAGAAAGGAACCCGCCGGGCCCGATCCCTGATAGGGACACCCCGCCTGTTCGAGCATGGCCTGCACAAGACCGTCCTCTCCGGGAGCGCCGTGCAGATTAATCAGGCAGAAATCATGCGTACGCGCCGTTTCCAGCAGCCGGTCAAAATTGTCGCGCAAATCGAAAAAAGTCACGTCATGGCCGCGCTCACGCAGAGCGCTTTCCATGCCGCGCGCCCCGGCAAGAGAAACGTCACGCTCCGTGGACCAGCCGCCCGCTATCAAAAGTATCTTCATGAAGATGGCACCCCAGCTGCGCTTCCAGCGCGCTTTCAATAAGATTGGCCTGCCGGTAGGAATCAGTTATGCCGGAGCGCGCCTTTTCCGTCCTGCCGTACCGCTCCAGCAGATCATGAAAGCGTTCCTCCAGAGGGACGCAGCGATCATGCATGGAGCGCTTGTCGGCATAAATAACAAAAAAGGGCAGGCTGCACAGGCGATCCGGCTCATGCACGGGCACGGCCCACGGCCAGTGCACATGCAGCAGCACCCCCTGGGCAATCAGAGGATTGTGCGTTTCGGCCATGACCCAGCCCGCGCCCAGTACGGCGTGACTGCCTCCATGCCGGATGCAGTAGGTCTTGGCCAGATCATGGAGCAGGGCAGAGGCGCGCACCGCGCCCACATGCACGGGCCTGCCCGCCGCCGCGGCGCGTCGCGCCAGCTCCGTGGCAATATGCGCCACCAGCAGGGAATGCGCCCGAACATTATCGAGCATTTCGTACTTGTCCCAGAGAGCGAAGCAGGCCTCGTCATCGGGGATGACGGCAGCGCCCGGCTGCGCCGCAAGCGCGGCATGCCCGGCAAGCGACGCCTCGGGAAGGGCATCCAGCGGATGCCGGCCACAAACGTATTCCGTCGAAACGGGATGGGATGTCAGTATGGCGCGCATAGCGGCACTATGCCACCGAGCCCCGCGCAAGGCAAGGCGGGGAATTGCAATTTGGCTGTCCATGCGCCAAGATGGCACTACAGAAAAACGCGGAAACGCAGCGGCTCCGCCTGCCGCTGCGACGGTTCGTCACAGCATCGTCATATTGCCCTCCTATGATTCTTCGCAAGAGGGAACCTCATGCCGACCAAAACCAATCTTCACTACCCCGAACAGCCCTGTTCGCTGGAAGAGATGCAGGATCTTTCCTGCCCCAACCTCTACCTCAACAGGGAAATCAGCTGGCTGGACTTCAATCTCAAGGTACTGGAGGAGGCGCTCAAGCCGGGCCTTCCCCTTCTGGAGCAGCTGAAATTTCTGGCTATTTTCTATAATAATCTCGACGAATTCTTCATGGTGCGCGTGGCGAACATTCTGCGCCAGTATCGCAACGGCGCAGGCAACACCTCGCCGGATCGCATGACGCCCGCCCGTCAGCTGGCGGAAATCCGCCGCCGCGTGCTGCTGCATACCGCCCGGGCGCAGTCCCACTGGAACAAGACCCTGCGCGCCCAGCTGGCGGAACGCAGCGTGCGCATTGTGGACTATGACGAACTTTCGGAAAAGCAGCGCCGTTTTCTCGACGGCTACTTCAAAAACGAAGTCTATCCCATCCTGACGCCGCAGGCCATCGATCCGGGGCATCCTTTCCCCATGATCTCCACGACCTGCCTCAACTTCATCATTCAACTGTACTGCCGGGACGGCGTTACCCGTTTTGTACGCCTCAAGGTCCCCAGCAATCTTTCCCGCTTCATCTTCATTCCGCGCAACAAGGAAGCCAAGACCTACGCCTCGCTGGGTTTTGACCCCAATGTGCGCGGCGACGACATTCTGCCGCTCGAAGATCTTGTGGCCCAGTATCTGCCCATGCTCTTTCCCGGGCACAAAGTTGAAAACGCGGCGCTGTTCCGCATTACGCGCAACACCAATCTGGAAATTGAAGAAGACGAGGCCGACGACCTGCTGGAAGCCGTCAAGGACTTCGTGGATCAGCGCCGCTTCGGCGACGTGGTACGGCTGGAGATTGCACATCGCGCCCCCAAGAGTCTGATCGCATTTCTCTCTTCCCGTCTGGGATTGCAGCCCTTCCAGATCTACCGGGTCAAGGGCCCCATGGCCTTCCCTGAATTCATGACCCTGTACAATGTGGACAAGCCGCAGCTCAAGGAAACGCCCTTCCATGCGCGCACGCATCCCGCCCTGAACGACGGCAACTTTTTTGCGGCCATCCGCTCGCAGGACATTCTGCTGTTCCATCCCTACGACAACTTCATTTCCGTTCTGGATTTCATCCGCCGCGCCGCCGAAGACCCGGACGTTATCGCCATCAAGCAGACGCTGTACCGGGTGGGCAATGATTCACCCATCGTCAAGGCGCTGATCGAGGCCCGCCGGCGCGGCAAGCAGGTTGTGGCCGTGGTGGAACTCAAAGCCCGCTTTGACGAGGAACGTAACATCACCTGGGCCGAAGAGCTGGAAAAGGAAGGCGTCAACGTCGTTTACGGCCTTGTGGGCATGAAGATTCACGCCAAGCTCTGCCTTGTGGTGCGCCGGGAGCGCGATCTTGTCCGGCGCTACGTTCATATCGGCACCGGCAACTATAACGCCTCCACCGCCAAGATATACACGGATCTCGGGCTGCTGACCGCCAATCCCGATATCTGCGCCGACGTGACGGATCTGTTCAATGTCATGACGGGCTACGCCTGCCGCGACACCTATCGCAGCCTGCTCGTTTCCCCGCTGGTCATGCGCAATCCCCTTGTGGAGCTGATACAACGGGAAGAGGAACGCCAGCGCCGCTACGGCGACGGGGCCATCATCTTCAAGTGCAATCAGCTGGTTGATCCCGTCATCATCCGGGCCCTGTACCGGGCGTCCATGGCGGGCGTGCGTATCCGCCTGCAGGTGCGCGGCATCTGCTGTCTGCGTCCCGGTCTGCCCGGCATCAGCGACAATATAGAAGTAACCAGCATTGTGGGGCGCTTTCTTGAACATTCCCGCATCTACTGGTTTAATGCGGGCGGAGAAGGCATCCTCTACATGGGCAGCGCCGATCTCATGCCCCGCAATCTTGACCGCCGCATCGAGGTTCTGGCCCCGATTACGGACCCGCAGCTGCGCGCGACGCTCTTCCGCGTTCTCGAATGCCATCTGCGGGACAACGTGCAGGCATGGCGGCTGCGCAGCGACGCCATCTATGAACGCCTTGTCCCGGCCAGGGGCGAGGAAGCCGTCAACGCTCAGGCCGTCATGATGCGGGGGCTGCCTGTCTAGGATCTTCGCAGCTTTTTTTTGGGGAAAGGGAAACTCCTCCAGGCCGGCGCGAAGACAGGTAGCTGCATCAGAGCGTTTCAGCTTTGAAAAAGGGAAAACGCAGACGACGACACAGCGCCGTCCGGCCAGAAGTGAGCGGGAAAACCGCGTTTTTTCCACGAAACGACAGGCCGTATGATTTGAAATGCACAGCGCTTCAAACTGAAAATGCTCTCATTAAGGATTAAAGGATAATAGTGCTATGGTCACAAGCAATAGAAGAAGGAAGAAAACCGTATCTCCCGACGGTACCCCGGCAGTAGCCGCGGCTTCGGCGCAGGCTGCCGAAGCTCCCGCACCGAAAGAACCGGAAAAACCGGAGCCCCCCCAGGCTCCCCGGACGGAAGAAGCCGCTCCCGCGGACATGGGTAAAAATGACAAAAAGATGGAGCAGACCGCCGCAGCCGAAACGGCAGCGTCGGCTTCCGGCCCCGAGCAGGACGCCTCGCTGGAACATGGTCGTCATGTGGCCTTTCTGGCGGATCGTCTGTTCGATGAGCTGGCGGAGCTGCACGGACTCGGCAAGAAATGGCGTCGTCGCCTGCATCTGGCGGCGCTCCTGCATGACATAGGCTTTGCCGAGGGGCGCAGAAAGCACCACAAGATCAGCATGCGACGCATTGAGACGGACACAACGCTGGGCATTGCGGACAAGGATCGGCCGCTGGTGGCGCTTCTGGCCCGCTATCACCGCAAGGCGTGGCCCTCCCAGAAGCACAGGCGCTTTGCGGATCTCTCCGGCAAGAAGCGCGACGCCATCTGCAAGGCGGCGGCCCTGCTGCGTATTGCGGACGGTCTGGACTATCGCCATCTGGGCAATATTCAGGATGTTTCCGCCGAAGTGACGGACAGTGCCATCCGGCTGCAGTTGCGCTCCTGCGGCGAATGCGGTCCGGAACGTGCCCGGGCCGCCAAAAAGGGCGATCTTCTGGAACACCTGACAGAAAGGACGCTGGAATGCACATGCCGGGAAGCATAACCGTCGATCCTCGCGCCGTGCTGGAGGAAAAAACCATCGCCATCATGGACCTGGGCAGCAACTCCCTGCGTCTCATGCTGGCCCATGTGCAGCCTGACGGCTCCTATGCCGTACTCAATCAGGTAAAGCAGATGGTTCGTCTGGGCGAAGGGGCCTTTCAGCACGGTCGTCTCCGTGAAGAAAGCATGGCGCGCACCATTGCCGTGCTGCGGGGCATGGCGTCCATGTGCGAGGTCTACGGCGTTTCCGAAACCATTGCCGTGGCCACCGCCGCCGTGCGCGACGCCGCCAACGGCGAAGACTTTCTTGCCCGCGTCAGGGAAAAGACCGGTATCACCTTCACGGCCATTTCCGGACAGGAAGAAGCGCGCCTGATCTATCTCGGCGTTTCCAGCGGACTGGAGCATACGGACGCACTGCGCCTGTTCATCGACATCGGCGGCGGCAGCACGGAGCTCATTGTGGGCAGCTCCGACGAATGCCGCAATCTGGACTCCATGAAACTGGGCTGCGTGCGTTTGTCGAATCTGTTCTTCGACGACGGGGAAAAGCCTGTTCCCGCCAGGCGCTATACGGCCCTGCAGAACTACATCCGCAACAGCGCCCTGCATTCATTCCAGCGCATTGCCGACTTCAGCCTCACGGAAGCCGTAGGCAGCTCCGGCACGGCCCAGAACCTTGCTGAAATCTCCGCCGCGCTGGACGAAGCCGACGCGCAGGCCCAGGGGCGGAAGCCGGTCGAGCGACGCGACCTCCTGAGCTATGCGGGCCTGTGTCGCGTGGTTCGGGAACTTTGCGCCCGCACGCTCAAGGAACGCAAGACCCTGCCCGGCATCAACGCCAATCGCGCCGACGTCATCATTGCCGGAGCCGCCATCCTCCAGACCATTATGGAGGATCAGGGATTCGACAGCGTACGCATCAGCAACCGCAACCTGCAAAACGGCCTGCTGGTGGACTATATCACCCGACGCCAGCCGCACAAGGAAGGCAGCTTCCACCCTGTGCGCAAAGAAAGCGTGCTCCATCTGGCCCGCAAATGCGGTTACGAAGAACAGCATTCCCGCCATGTTGCCCGTCTGGCGCTGGATCTCTTCGACAGTTCCCGCAGTCTTGGACTGCACGATCTGTCTCCCAATCTGCGGGAAATACTGCACTATGCCGGGCTGCTGCACGATATCGGCATCTTCATTTCCTTCTCCCGCCACAATGCCCACAGCCACTACCTGATCCGCAATACGGAATTGCTGGGCTTCACGGCACGCGAGGTGGAACTGCTGGCGGCGCTGGCGTATTTTCACCGCAAGCGCCCGACCAAAAAGACGCCCGTGTATACCGAGCTCGACGAAGATATGCGCGCCGAGGTCCGCCCCCTTTCTCTCTTTCTGCTGCTGGCGGAACGCATGGACAAGAGCCATCGTCAGATTATCCGCACAGCCCGCTTTCTCCAGCGGGAAGATAAACTGCTGCTGCGCGTCAGCGCCGCCGACGACTGCCCTATCGAAATGGAGCAGCTGCGGCACAGCCTGAAAAATATACGCAAGGTCTTCGGTTCCAAAGACCTCGAGCTGGAATGCCAGCGCGAAGCCTGATTCCGCGCCGATACCCCGCAAAAAAAAACATCCCCGGCCGCGCGACGCATTATGTCGCGCGGCCGGGGTGTCATTTTTCCTGGCCAGAGCGTTTCAACCCTGAAAAAGGTGAAACGCGAGGCGGCGGCACAGCGCCGCCCGGCCCGAACAGAGCGGAAAAAGCGCGTTTTTTTCCGCGAGGCGACAGGCCGTATGGTTTGAAATGCACAGCATTTCAAACTGAAAATGCTCTAGATGCCCGCAAGAATACCGCGAGCCTGTTCCACATCGCGGGCAATCTGGGCCGCCAGTTCCTCCGGTCCGGAAAAACGCTTTTCCCGGCGCAGCTGTTCCACAAAACGGACACGAACCTGCTTGCCATAAAGATCCATGTCGTCGGCAGCATCCAGCACAAAGGTTTCCACACCTGTCTTCTGCCCGCCGAAGGTGGGATTATTGCCGATATTGGTCACGGCTACATGGCGTCTGCCGTCCACCTCCAGCAGGGAGGCATAGACGCCCGAGGGCGGCAGCAGCGTTTCCGGCAGGGCCAGATTAGCCGTGGGGAAGCCCAGCCCGACCCCGCGCCCTTCACCGTGAACAACTTCGCCATCGCAGAAATGATAATGTCCCAGCATACGGGCTGCCAGCTCCACGCCGCCCTGTTCCACAAAATGACGGATACGGCTGGAGCTGACGACACTCCCGCCTTCCATCACGGGCGCAAGCTGTTCCATAGTGTAGCTGTAGGCACGCCCCAGCCCCTGAAGAATGCAGGGCTGGCCCGCGCGCCCCTTGCCCAGAGAAAAATCGTGCCCCACCACCAGCCGTCGCATGGAGAGCGGCACCAGATACTGTTTGACAAAATCCTCGGGGGAGAGTCCCGCTACCAGGCGATTGAAGGGAATCTCCCAGACATGGTCGGGCTGCAATGCCTGAAGCGCTTCCAGGCGCGCGGCGCGAGTCATCAGCGGAACATGTTCCTTGCCCAGCACCAGACGCGGATGCGGCCAGAAGGTCACGATAACGCAGGCCATTCCCACCTTGCGGGCAAAATCCAGCGCATGGGAAATCAAGGTCTGATGCCCTTTGTGCACACCGTCAAAATTGCCGATGGTGACACAACATCCGCGTTCCGGGTCAATGACCGGCATCTGTTCCGTGGGGAAATCCGTCTGCTTCATCATTTTGACACACTACCTGCTGAAAATGCCCGCTGTTTCCCATGAAACGGGCAGGGGCGAACACGGCGGGCCTTACCCGCGCCTTTTCCATGCTTAATTTATAATCCAGTACCGTACGACATCATATAAGGTGATCAAAAATCAGGCGATATACGGCCCGGATATGCAGAGCCAGCTTGAGCGTAACGGCCTGCCTGTGTTCCTCGTCACAGCGTGCCGAAAGATTCGCCAGTTGTTCTGCCAGACTGCGAAAATCCTTTGCGGAAGCATCACGCAGCATATGCCAGTATTCTTCCGCCTTCCGCACGATGTCCTGAGCATGCCGATCTCGGGAACGCCGCAGATACTCCTGACAAAAGGCGGTAAAGATGGCATCCGCATCTTCTGGAAAGGACGACCCCAGCGCCAGACGCCAGACGGCCATATACACGCTGCGGAACTCGGCAACCATCCTGCGACGCCGCGAAAATTGAAAACGTCCCAGCCCCAGAATGGCCAGTTCCTCAAAAAAGCACATGTCGTTCAGGAGTGCGCGAAAATTCTCCCGAGCCTGTCGCGCGTAGGTCTCCTCGTCGCTCAGGGCGACAGCCGCGCTGCAATCCTCTTGCATCCCTCTCCGCTCCTTGTGTCGCCACTGCCGATACCGCAACAGGAACAACCGGCATCCCCCTGAAGGATACCGGCCCGGGCAGGTTTCCGCTACCGCCGCCCCGTCCCCGGGCATTCCCGTCATGACGGTTTTCGATCGACAGTCTCCGGCATCGCCGCAGCACGGGCTGCCGGAACGAGCGCCGTTCTTCCGGAATCAGGAATCCTGTCCCGAAGCATCCGCCGCGGCAGCCTCCCGCGCGGCATTGCCGCCCGAAGAACGCCGCGACCGACGCCGCCGACGTTTTTTCCCGGTCTGCCCGCTCTCTTCGACGGTCTCCTGCGGTACGGCGTCTGCCCCGCCGTGCGCCTCCGGTTCCGCCGGGCTTTCCTTGCGGCCGCTTTCGCGGCGTCTGCGCCCGCGACCGCTGCGGCTGCGCTCCCTGCGCGCCTGCCCGCCGTCGTCCCCGGCATCGGGGAAGCGCGTTTCACGCAGACTCTGCTGATGACAGGCATCCAGCAGCATCGCCAGCAGCAGGGTATCGTCCTCCTCGGCAGCGGCGGCGTCAGTATCGCCCGACGGCACGCCCGCCAGCGTCCGGGCCAGCGGCACATACCGCGCGGCGCGCATTTTTTCCAGGCCGGTCATGCCACGGAAGCGGGCTTCCAGTATCGCGACAAGCCGCTGCCCCGCGGCCGCCGCCACATCCGCCTCGGAAGGAGCCGCCAGCTCCCGCAAGGCAATGCGGAAATGTCCGGCGATGCGCTCCAGCTCCATGAGCTGCATGACATCGACCAGAGAAATAACCGTTCCCGCGGCCCCGGCACGGCCGGTGCGTCCGGCGCGATGAATATAGCACTCGTGATCTTCCGGCGGTTCGTACAGAAAAACATGCGACAACTGAGGAATGTCGATACCCCGCGCCGCCACATCGGTTGCCACCAGATACTGAAGCCGTCCCTGACGGATCTTGTCCAGCACGGCTTCACGCTTATTCTGACTTAAATCGGCTGAAAGCTCGTCGGCATTATAGCCGAAGCCCTTCAGGACGTCGGTCACATAGTGCACGTTCGCCTTGGTATTACAAAAAATAATGGCCGAAGCGGGATTTTCCGTTTCCAGCAAGCGCACCAGCACACGATCCTTTTCCATAGGCCTGGCGCGGCAGAAAAGATGCTGCACCTCTGCCACATGCACTTCCCTGCAGGACAGCGACAGCATGTCGGGGCTGGTCATGAACTCGCCCGCCAGCTTGAGCACATGCGGGGGATAGGTTGCCGAAAAGAGGCAGGTGTGAATGCGCCGACGCGGCAGATAGCGCTGCACTTCCTTCATGTCGGGGTAGAAACCGATGGACAGCATGCGATCCGCTTCATCAAAAACCAGCACGCGCAGCGCCTCGAGATCAAGCGTATGCCGCAGCAGGTGGTCAAGCACGCGTCCCGGCGTGCCGACCAGCACCTGCGCGCCGCCGCGCAGCGCCTCTATCTGCTTTTTGTAGCCTACGCCGCCATAGACGGCCACGGTACGCAGACCGGTGCCCTCGAACAGCGTCGCGGCCTCGTGTTCCACCTGCACGGCCAGTTCGCGCGTCGGCACCAGTACCAGCGCCTGAGGGGCCTGTAACTCCGGATCAAGGTGAGGCAGCATGGGCAGCAGATAACAGCCGGTCTTGCCGCTGCCCGTACGCGACTGCACCATGATATCGCGCCCGGCCAGCAGGTAGGGCAGCGCCAGAGACTGCACCGGCATGAGCTGTGTCCAGCCGGCCCGCGCACAGGCCGCGCGCAGCATCTCCGGCACATCGTTCAGCCCCACGCGCGGCAGGGCGTTTTCAGGCTCGCTGATGGCAAAGGAAGAAAGATCGTCGGCAGAAAAAAAATCGTCGTTATGTTCCTGAGTCATGAAATATCCGCTCCGCCGGGACAGAAGCGCCGACGGGATTGAAAAAGTTCTGTGTTGTCCGTCCCGCATGTCCGAGTGTCGCGGAGTCAGGCAGCAAGCCCGGGACAGAAAAGAAGGCAGGCAGCAAAAAGAGCTGGCGACACAGCGGACGCCGCGTCGCCGGAAAGCCGGGAAAGATCGCTGTCGGCAAACGCATCAGACAGGGAGCTGACGAAACAACTTCTAGACAAGTTCTAGCGATTTCTCTCCCTTGTGTAAAGCCTTGCCCGCCGACGGCCGAGGCGCAATATCGTCGTGCGCAGCAACGCCCCGCGCGGGCATTTTCCATCTTCGCGCCTTGCGTTGGCCGGCCTTTGGCGCTAGGCTGCCAAGGCATTGACGTCCCCCCCTGTTCGGACGCTCAACCACTATCACCAGAAATTTCTCTTGCCGGAGGACCCCGTGTCTCACGCCCCCTTGCCGCCGCCGAGCTTTGCTCCCGACTTCTCCAAAGGCCTTGTTCCCGCCATTGCGCAGGATGCCGCCACCGGGGAAGTCCTGATGCTCGCCTATATGGATGAAAACGCCTGGAACGCAACCCTGCGCACGGGCGAAGCCCATTACTGGAGCCGCAGCCGGCAGGAACTCTGGCATAAGGGCGGCACCTCGGGCAATGTCCAGAAGGTGCGGGCCATACGCCTTGATTGCGACGCCGACACGATTCTGCTTCTGATAGAGCAGATTGGCGGCGCTGCCTGCCATACGGGACGGCGTTCCTGCTTTTTCCGTGAATGGAAAAACGGCGAGGAACACGTCTGTTCGCCGCAGGTCTTTGATCCGGCTGCGGTTTACGGCAAATAGAGCGTTTTGCCTTTGAAAAAGGTAAAAGACGAAAAGGCGGCATCAGCGCCGCCCGGCCCAAAGTGAGCGGAAGAATCGCGTTTTTTCCGCGAAACGACAGGCCGTATGAAAATGCTCCGGATTTACGGCGTCACGCATTCGTGACGCGGCCGTGCCGTCCGCGCCATGCTCCTGCGTCACGCTTGCGCAGGGCGCAATCATGCGCCGAGTCTCGACGCCACAGTTTCACGTCCTGCCCCGCAGGATCGCTTCAAAGGAAATTCATCATGACCGCTGAAAGCCAGACCATTCTCAAGCTCGGCGTGCCCAAGGGTTCGCTGGAAGATGCCACCATCAACCTGTTCGAACGCGCAGGCTGGAAAATCCGCAAGCACACCCGCAACTACTTCCCCGACATCAACGATCCCAGCATTGCCGCCTCGCTCTGCCGCGTGCAGGAGATCGGCGGCTATATCGAAGCCGGGATTCTCGATCTCGGCATCGTCGGCCTGGACTGGCTCATGGAGTGCGGTCTTGAGGACAAGGTCGTCCGTATTGCGGACCTCGTCTACTCCAAGACCTCCAACCGTCCCTGCCGCTGGGTGCTGGCCGTGGCCGGAGATTCTCCCTATCAGAGCCCCCGCGATCTCGAAGGCAAGCGCATTGCCACGGAACTCAAGGGACTGACCAGCCGCTATTTCGAGCGCCTGGGTATCAACGTCAATATCTTCTACTCCTGGGGCGCCACCGAAGCCAAGGTGGTGGAAGGTCTGGCCGACGGCATTGTGGAAGTGACCGAAACCGGAACCACCATCCGCGCCCACGGCCTGCGCATCATCGACGAAGTCATGTGCTCCTATCCCGTGCTCATCGCCAACAAGGAAGCCATGAACAATCCAGAAAAGCGCGCCAAGATAGAACAGATCACCCTGCTGCTGGAAGGTGCTCTGCGCGCCGAAAGCCTCGTGGCCATCAAGATGAACGCGCCCGCCGACAATCTCGACGCCATCCTCGGCATGCTGCCTTCCCTCAATTCGCCCACGGTCTCCCCCCTTCAGGACAACCGCTGGCTGTCCGTGGAAACCGTCGTCAACATCGACGTCGTGCGCGACCTGATCCCGCGCCTGCGCAAGGCCGGAGCCGAAGGCATCATTGAATACGCCCTGAACAAGGTTATCTAGAGCGTTTCAACTTTGAAAAAGGCAAAGCACGAAACGGCGCACCGCGCCGCCCGGCCCAAAGAGAAGGTAAACAGCAACGGCCTTGCGGGGTTTATTCCCTGTGGCACTCAGCCCCCGCACCCGTATAACCTCGGTGCAACTGCAACGCCGCAATGCCCACAAACCAAGGATTTTTCCATGAGCGAAACCCCCGAAGCCGTGATGGACGATGCCAGCCGCGAATTTCTTGAAAATCTGCCGGAACTGGAGCCCGGTAAAACATTCTGTTTTGCCTGCAACCCGGACGTCCCCTGTTTCAATCGCTGCTGCGCGGAACTGACCCTGCCGCTCACTCCTTACGACGTGCTGCGTCTGCGGCGTCATTTCGGCATGGACAGCGAAACCTTCCTCAACACTCATACCCGCATGCGCACCTTCCCTGATACAGGTTTCCCCCTGCCGCTGCTGCGCATGCTGGAAGGGCCCGGCGAACCCTGTCCCTTTGTGACGCCCGCCGGCTGCTCCGTCTATGAGGACAGACCCGGCGCCTGCCGCTGTTATCCGCTGGGACGCGGGGCCAAAATGACTCATGACGGAGTGGAGGAGCGCTTCTTTATCGTTCGTGAGCCCCACTGTCACGGCTTTGATCAGGGCAGGGACTGGACGGCGCAGGAATGGCTGGCGGATCAGGGGCTGGATACCTTCAATGCCGCCAACGACCGTTATATGCGCCTGATGACGATGGTACGCGCCTCCGGCAAACCGCTGGAAGCCCGTATGGCCACCATGGCCGTCCTCTGCCTCTACCAGCTGGACAAGTTCCGCGAACTCATCACGCAAATGCACATCTTCTCGCGCGTGGATATCTCCGAGGAACGCCGCAACGCCATCATGAGTCGGGACGAGGATACGCTCGACTTTGCCCTCGACTGGATGGAGCTCATCATCTTCGGCCAGAGCGAAGGCCTGAAAAAGCACGAATAACCAGGTTATAAGCTGGGGGAGAGGGACCCCCTCCGCCATCCAGTCGGCCCGCAGATAATACCAGAACGGCCCCGCACGGCTCTTACGCCTGCGGGGCCGTTCTGTTTCCCCCAAAAGCATTTCTGCTTCACCGGGAGACGGGCATTGATGGAAGACCGGCTGCATCCCGCGACGTCTCATCCTCCAGAATAAAGCGCGCTGGGGCAGGGGGCTGGG